>NZ_JAHUTG010000011.1:0-59928 GCF_020889545.1 Rhodococcus sp. I2R | reverse complement strand
TGGTTGTTTCGTCCGTCGTTGTGGTCTCGTCGGTCGTCGTGGTCGGTTCCGTGGTGGTTGTTGGGATGACGTCGCACAATGGCCGGGTGATGACGTTGGTATCCAGGGTTACTGCGCCGTTGCGGGCGAGAACACTGCCGGAAACAATGGCTCCGGTATTCAGGGTGATCGAAGTCAGCGCCAAGATCGTGCCCACGAATGTTGTGCCGGTGTCCAGGGTGGCCGAACTGCCGACCTGCCAGAACACGTTGCATGCGTCTGCACCGTTGATCAGATTGACCGAGGCATTCGGAGCGGTGATCAACGTCGAAGGGATTTGGAATATCCACACGGAACTCGGATCGTTCTCGCCGTCGAGAGTGACCGTTCCGGTCAATCCAAGTGAGGAATCGGCTTTGTACAGACCGCCGACGTAGGTCTGGCCGCCGATATCGACAGGGAGTGCGGTCGGCGGGACGCGACCCGCTGCATCGTTGTAGGCCACGGTGAGATCTGCTTGTGCCTGTGCGGCACCGGCATCCGCGGCATGAATTACACCGTTGTTGACGATGCCCGGAGGGAAACCGACCACAGCCGACCCCGGGGAAACGCCGAGATCCCCGGATACAACGGACGGTCCGGTGTTTGTCACCGTGGTGCCGGCCAGGACTGCGTAACTCTCAGCTGTTCCGAGATCGACGGTCGGTATGGCCGCCTGCGCGGTGCCGTTGGTGACAACCAACAATGCGGCAGCGGCGACCGCCACGACAGCTGTGAATGGAGCAGCTTTCCGTCTGATGCGGCGTGCCGAGGGAGGGGAGGTGACGGTTCTCCGATGCATTGGGCGGGTCCTTTATGCGGGAAGAAGAAATACTGCAAAGACCTTCTGCAGCAAATTGAAATTGGCGCGGAAAACCTGGACATGGACAGATTCCGGGCGAGGCGGTGGCGACTGCAGACGACTGGCGCGCACAGTAGAGGTGTCAGAAAGTGAATCTGCGTATTCGCACTAAAGGCGATACAAAAGAGCCGCGATGGCGCAGGCCCAAGGTAGGGTTCCGCTGTCGGGAAAGGGGTTCTTTACCTTTCTTTTGACTTTCCCGCATGAATACGGTGTAGAACTACAGTGGATCAGGTGCATGTCTCCGAGTCAATGTCAAATCGAGTTGTATCGGAAGGTTTTGTTTGATACCGGAAACCCTGTTTTGTCGCTGTTTTACAGATTTTCGTGGAAGACGGTGTTTGATGCTCGATTCCGAACCCCCAATATCATTGTCCCCCTTTCTACTCCGAGGCCCACTGAATCGCGCGTCGGTGGTTGCGTGCGCGTTGTCCGTCATCGACAGGGACGGAATAGAAGGCCTTTCGATGCGTGGCCTCGCTCGGATAGCCGGCTGTGATCCGATGACGTTGTATCGGCATATTCCGAATCGGGCAGCGCTTCTCGACGCTGTCGCCGAAGCAGTTCTCTCCACTGTGGCGGAGGTTGATCCGGCCGATCCCGACTGGAATTTCGAGCTTCGGGTGCTCGCTCGAAGCTATCGTAGTGCGGCGTTGGCTCACCCCAAAGTGGTTGTGCTCATGGTGACGCGGCCGCAGTCGACACCGCTCGGGCTTCACTCCCGCAGCACCCTCGCAGTGCTGGGCTCGGTGCTGGCGCTGCTCACCGAGAACGGGTTCGCGCCAGCCGACGCCCTGACCCTCTATCGAAATCTCTTCTCGTTTCTACGCGGTCATGTGCTCATCGAGCAGCAGGAGTCCCGAGATCACCCCGAGGACACGGAGGATCTGGTGAGGCTGGCGCTTCGGTCGTTGAACGGGCCGGGCTACTCCATCCTGAAGTCGCTGACGTCGAATCTGTCGGCCTTCGATGGCGACGCTGTGTTCGAGCGCGGCCTCGACAGCCTGCTCACCGGTGCCGTCGTCGGTAGGGGTTCATGATGTACGGCGCCCGCGAGAGTCCCGCAACCGAGTAGCTACCGAGCAGCCCTGCGCCGCCGTGCGAGACCGCGGACTCCGCGCGCACCAACGGACTGAGAAACGTTCGACGACGAACGTGCAGTGGGTCGGGCGGTTCGTCGGCCATCGGCGGTGGGGGCGCAACCACCTCGGCATCACCGTTCCCGATTGCCCGAACCTGTTCATCACCTGCGGCCCAGGCACCGTTCTGGGGCACGGCGGCAGCTACATCACCATCGCAGAATGCCAGGTGCGCTACATCGTCGACTTGATCGGCACGATGGCTCGCGAGGGGCTCGGCGCCGTGGAAATGCAAGCCGGAAGTGGAGCAGGACTACGTCCGCCGACATGACGATGCGCACTCCCGCATGATCTGGACCCACGACGGCATGGACAACTGGTACCGCAACAACGCCGGGCGGGTCGTGACGGGCAGTGTCGTCGGAGGTGGAGTGTTGGCGCGATATCGTGACCCGTGTCGGACTGCGGTCACGGCCGTTCCATAGTGTTGTCGCTCGTGCGCCTCGAATTCGGCCGACGGCTCCCTGCCAGCGGGCTGCCAGCGGTGGTGAAGTTGTTGCTGGCTTCGATGGTGTTGTTCAACATCGGGTTCTATCTGGTGGTTCCGTATCTCGCCGTGCACATGTCGGAGAACCTGGGCTTCGGCGCCGCGATGGTCGGCCTCGTTCTGGGACTGCGGACCTTCAGTCAGCAAGGCATGTTCTTCATCGGTGGCAGCATCGGCGACCGGTTGGGAAGACGGCCGGTCATCTTGTGGGGCATCGCTGTCCGCATCATCGGATTCGCGATTCTCGCAGTGGCCGACAATACAGCGGCAGTCGTTCTCGGAGTCTTGTCGATCGGTTTCGCGGCAGCTCTGTTCGCGCCGGCCGTCGAATCGGCTAACGCAGATTTCGGCCGTGAGCTCGAACGTGACGGAGTCATACGTCGCACCGAGTTGTTCGGGTGGGAGCAGATGGCCAGCAGACTGGGTACGGTGATCGGCCCGGCGCTCGGTGCCGTGCTCCTGGTGTTCCCGTTCGCGGTGAGTGCCGCCGCCGCTGCTGCACTGTTCGCCGGGTTGTGGGTGTGCTTCTATTTCCTCTTCCCGGCGAGGGATGCGACATCGCGGCCGGTGCCGCTGGGCGTGGTGTGGGCGACGGTGATCACCAACCGGACGTTCATGAAGTTCGCTGCGCTGTGCAGCATTCAGTTCGTAGCGATCGCTCAGCTCTACCTGATGCTTCCCGAGCAACTCGATCGCACCGTGGGATCGCAGAGCGCGCTCGGCTGGTTCTACGTCGGCGCCGCAGTGCTGGTCATCGTCGGCCAGCGTCCGATGGTGCGGGTCGCTGATCGGCTCGGCCGACGTGTGGCGATCATCGGCGGAATGGCCTTGATGTCAGCGTCGTTCGTGATTCCCGCTGTGCCCGTCGGAACGTCCTACCTCGCTCTGGCGGGCTGGGTTGCTGTGCTGTATCTGGGGCAGATGCTGATGGTCCCGACCATGCGCGACACACTCGCCGTCATCGCCGACGAACAACACCTCGGGGCTCACTTCGGGATGCTCAGCACCATCGGCGGCATCCTCGCACTGGCAGGAACTGTGGGAATCGGATATCTCTTCGACCACGCCGCGACAGCAGTGCCGTGGCTTGCTGCCGCTGCCGTCACAGCGGTGGTCACGCTGCTCACCTGGTGGTGGTCCAGGTCTATCGACTTCTGGTGGCCTCTGCCGCGTTGATCTGCTCGACGAACTCCGAGAGCACGAACGGGATGGTCAACGGGTTCGGCATCGAGACCGCATCGCTGACGATCGGGTCGAGCGCGATCAGTCCTCCGCTCTGGACCACGTCGAGCGAGGTGAACACCGCCTGCTGCTCCATCTCTGCCCGCGACCGTTCGTAGTTGTCGAACAGCAGGTAGTCCGCCTCGAGCAGGCTGTAGTTCTCCGCGGACAGTTCGGTGTTGAGTTTGCCGGCGAACCTCGACGCCAAAGCAACAGGCGGAGCGAAACCAAGCGCTGTCAACAACTGTGCGCGTGCGGATTCCGGGCTGAACGCCCTCAAGTTACCGTCACTCCAGCGGATCACCAGAACGGCGGTCTTGCCGACGAATTGTGGGTTCTCGTCGCGAGTGCGCGCGATCAGCGCGTCCACATCACGTACCTCGGTCTCCGCTGCAGCACGCAATCCGACGGCGGTGCCGATCCTGGTGGTCACTTCCTGCCACGGCAGCACCCAATCCGTCTGGTCGGCTGCGTGCAAGATCGTCGGTGCAATCGCGCTGAGCTGGGCGTACGTGTCCTCGTCGATCGCATTGTTGACGGCAATGATCAGGTCCGGCGACGCAGCCGCAATGGTCTCGATATCGAAGTCGGTGGTGGCGTTCGCGAGCGCGGCCGGGTCTTCACCGTCGATGGCGGGCTCAGCCCACACACCGATTCCATCGTCGGTGGAGCCGTTCCAGACCGGGACGAGCACGGGTGTCAGGCCCAATGCGAGCAGTACGTCCGCATCACCGATGCCGACCGCGGCGATCCGGACCGGTGCGGTGTCGATGGTGGTGGACCCGAATTTGTGGTCGATCGTCACCGGAAAAGCGCCAGGCTCGGCGCCGATGGACGGCGATGCCGAGCCGCCAGATGCGCCCTCGTCGCGGGAGCATGCGGCGACGGCCAGTCCGGCTACCGTCGCGAATGTCAGGGACAGCATGGATCTGCGGGTGACAACGGGGTTCATTCGGTCTCCTGGGCTTAGCGACTGACAATCGAGTGTGGTTATCCTAACTTTACTTCGCGGATCGTGGGGTCGGTGACGCCAGGGCGGCGGGCGCCACCATCGGAACTGCGACGGCCACTGCCGGTCCCCGGATGCGAGTCCGTACTCGCTCGCGCAGTGAAGTTGACGGCGAATCGGCTTCCACTCTTGTCGTGTGATTACCCCCTAGGGGTATCAGTTGGTATCGTCGAAGGCGTGCGATCACTGAGCCGGAGAAGCGTCGCGGCGTACTTGCCGATGATCGTGCTCGTCGTGTTCGGTGTGCTGACCATGCATTCGGTGGCGCCTACGGCTTCGGCAGACGGGCATTCCGGCATATGCGCGCAGGAAGACCTGAACCACCAGACGGACCCGGTCGCACACGGTGAACATGACTGCCCATCGGGGCATCAAATGATCCATCCGTGCGCGGGCACCGTGACGTGGTGGCCTGCGGTGCCGATGCCTGCCCCGGCCGTCGGCATCGATGTGCGACCGATTGCCTCGGACGGTGCCGCCGGCGACGTCGGTTCGTATCTCGGCCGCGCGCCCCCGTGGAGTCTGCAGGGATTGGACGAATCAGTGACCTTGCGAGTGTGACAGGAAGCGCCCATCCCTGTCATAACTTCAACTCGCAAGGAGATTCACATGCGTACACAACTTTTCGCCTCGATCGCCGCCGCCACGCTCGGTGTCGGCCTCGTCGCAGGATGCAGCAGCGACTCGCCGGAACCGATGGACCCATCGTCGATGTCGACAATGCCGTCGATGGACACCGCGGAGGTCGACGCGGACTTCAACATGGCCGACGTCATGTTCGCTCGGATGATGTACCCGCACCACGCACAGGCGATCGAGATGGCTGAGATGGTCGACGGGCGGACCGACAACCCGGAGCTGATCGCTCTGGCCGCGGAGATCGAAGCCGCGCAGCAGCCCGAAATGGACCAGATGGTCACCTGGCTCGAAGACTGGGGCCAGCCGGGGCCGGCGCCGAGCATGGGCGGCATGCCTGACATGGGCGGTATGAATCACGGCTCCGGCAGCGGAATGATGTCCGATGAGGACATGGCCTCGCTGACGACGTTGTCGGGCGCCGAGTTCGATCGTGAGTGGCTCACGATGATGATCGAGCACCACGAAGGGGCGATCGAGATGGCCGAATCCGAAATCTCGGACGGATCGAACCCTGATGTAATAGAGATGGCGCGCAACATCGTCACTACTCAGCGAGACGAGATTGCCCGGATGGAGCAACTCCTCGGCTGACAGTCGAACAGCACCACGATCCCTCGGCGTGCCGGGGATCGTGGTGCTCTCGGTCTCTCACCGGCGCAGATTCTGTGCGACTACTGCTGGCTCGGTTGCATGGGATTCAGTCTTGCGTTCGAACATCTATCGCGTCAGTGCCCGTCCCCGAGTTTGCCGCTCAACCGGACGTGCCGTTCGGCCGAGGCGGCGTCGAGACCGATGATCTCGGCGTGCTTGCCCTTCGACGCGTACTTCGTGGTGATGGCATCGAGCGTCGCGACGGTGGACGCATCCCAGATGTGGGCGCCGCTGAGATCGATGATGACGTTCTTCGGGTCGTCGATGTAGTCGAACTGGTAGACCAGGTCGTTGCTCGAGGCGAAGAACAACTCGCCTGTCACCAGGTACACGCGGGTGTCGACGAGGCCGTCGTTGTCGGCCTCGGACACCTTCGTCACGTCTGTCAGGTGGGCGACACGCCGGGCGAAGAGGACCATCGCCGTGACGACGCCGACGACGACTCCGTACGCGAGGTTGTGCGTGGCCACGGTGACGACGACTGTCGCAAGCATGACCGTGGTTTCGCTCTTGGGCATGCGTCGCAGCGTCTTCGGTCTGATGCTGTGCCAGTCCATCGTTCCGATGGACACCATGATCATCACCGCGGCCAGTGCGGCCATCGGAATGAGTGCAACGACGTCGCCCAATCCGACGACGAGGATGAGCAGAAAAACGCCGGCGAGGAAGGTCGAAATCCGCGTGCGTGCGCCGGAGGCCTTGACGTTGATCATCGTCTGGCCGACCATCGCGCAGCCGCCCATGCCGCCGAAGAAGCCGGTGATGACATTGGCGCAGCCCTGGCCCCAGCTCTCGCGGGTCTTGTTCGAGTGGGTATCGGTGACATCGTCGACGAGCTTTGCGGTGAGCAGCGACTCCAGCAGGCCCACGATGGCCATGGCGAACGCGTACGGGGCAATGATTCGCAAGGTTTCGAGGTTCAGGGGAACGTCGGGGAAGAACAGCGTGGGCAGGCTGCGGGGGAGCTCGCCCTCGTCGCCGACCTTCGGCACATTGAGCGCGAACACGACGGTCGCGACCGTCAGCAACACGATCGCGACCAAGGGCGCCGGCACGATGGTGGTGAGCTTGGGCAGCAGAAACATGATCAGCAGTCCGACGGCGACACGGCCATCGTGAAGGAGGCGAACAGTCCGATGCGGGGATCGACTCCGGCGATGATGGAGAACGCGATGGCCTCAGGAATCAATGCCAGTGCGACGACGAGACCGGCCAGAACCTCGGTCTCGAGAATCCTGGGGGACTTCAGGGCGCTCATCACGGTGGGGATTCGTTCTTCGGCGGCGGTGACCGGCGGTGACCCGTGCTCGGTTGGCTGACTCACTTTTCTCCATTCATCATCGGTCTTGTACGTCCAGGCAGAACTGTCTGCACGTGGAAAGTGGACGCATCGCTGCGCCCGAAGGCTTGTTTCTGGTCGAGCCCGATGGGCATCGCACGGCCCGCGTACACGCGCGGTATGAATCGGTAGGAACTGATCCCTACACTTACGCAAGGGTAGAGTAACGGCAAATCGTGCGGGGTGGATTGTGATGCACTCCACGTACCTGTGCGTGGAGGCGTTGCAGCCTCGATTTCGGTGACACCGGGACCTGTGTATGACAGGCTCACTCCCCGAACGTCATTCGCCTCGCCGGTGTGTCGAGATGACCCGGGAGTAACGCCGGGTGTAGAACCTCCAGTAGCGTAAGGTTCATGTCACGAACCCCGCGCGCCAGAAAAAACACGACCACGGCGGCGAAGAAGTCCCCCGCCTCCGGGCTCAGATCGGGAGATCTCCGCGTTGTCGCCGCCGGTGGTCTCGGGGAAATCGGCCGAAACATGACCGTCTTCGAGTTCGACGGCAAACTGCTCATCGTCGACTGCGGCGTGCTGTTCCCAGAAGAGCATCAGCCAGGCGTCGACGTCATCCTGCCGGACTGGGGCTTCATTCGCGACCGTCTCGACGACGTGATCGCCATCGTGCTGACCCACGGCCATGAGGACCACATCGGTGGCGTCCCGTACCTCCTGCGCGAGCGCGGCGACATCCCGGTCATCGGCTCACGCCTCACCCTGAACTTCCTCGCAGCAAAGTTCGAGGAGTTCAAGGTCTCGACGAGACTGATCGAGGTCGTCGCCG
This sequence comes from Rhodococcus sp. I2R, assembly GCF_020889545.1. NCBI lineage: Bacteria > Bacillati > Actinomycetota > Actinomycetes > Mycobacteriales > Nocardiaceae > Rhodococcus > Rhodococcus sp. I2R. Next base: position 51,780 of record NZ_JAHUTG010000011.1, on the reverse strand, counting down.
GCGAAACGCGTCAGGAAGGGCCTTTCGGGCTCGAATTCCTCGCCGTCAACCATTCCATTCCCGATGGCCTCGCCATCGCCATCCGCACCGACGCCGGCCTGGTCCTGCACACGGGCGACTTCAAGATGGACCAATTCCCGCTGGACGGCCGGATCACCGACCTCCGAGGATTCGCGCGTCTCGGCGAGGAGGGCCTCGACCTGCTCCTCGTCGACTCGACGAACGCCGAGGTTCCGGGATTCATGGTGTCGGAACGCGATCTGGTCCCGGCCATCGAGAAGGTGTTCCGCGAGACGTCCGGACGAGTGATCGTCTCGAGCTTCGCCAGTCACGTCCACCGCATCCAACAGGTCCTCGACGCTGCGCACGCGCAGGGTCGCAAAGTTGCGTTCGTCGGGCGATCGATGGTGCGCAACATGAAGATCGCGACCGATCTCGGTTACCTGAACGTGCCCGACGGGCTCGTGGTGGACCTACCGAAACTCAATCGCCTTCCCGCGAACAAGATCACGCTGGTCTGCACCGGATCGCAAGGCGAGCCGCTGGCGGCGTTGTCGCGCATGGCATCCGGTGAGCACCAGATCAGCGTCGGCGAAGGTGACACGGTTCTGCTGGCGAGCAGCCTCATTCCCGGCAACGAGAACGCGATCTACCGCGTCATCAACGGTCTGGTCGACAAGGGTGCACACGTCGTTCACAAGGGCAACGCCAAGGTGCACGTCTCGGGTCACGCGAGCGCGGGCGAGCTGGTGTACTGCTACAACATCCTCGAACCGGCCAATGTTCTTCCCGTGCACGGGGAATCGCGACACCTGCGGGCCAACGCAGACCTCGCGATCCGCACCGGAGTCCCACGCGATCGCGTCTTGATCGCCGAGAACGGCAGCGTCATCGACCTACGTGACGGCGTCGCGAGCATCACCGGACGTGTCCCGATCGAGCTCATCTACGTCGACGCCAGCACCGTCGGCGGCGTCACCGAGGATTCCCTCGCAGAACGTCGCCTACTCGGTAGCGAGGGTGTGCTCACCGTCATCGCCATCGTCGACCCCGACACCGGTCTGCTGGTGGACGACGTCGACTTCATCGGGCGCGGATTCGCGCACACCGCCGATGACTTCAAGAAACTGGGCCGTGCCCTCAACGGTGCCCTCGAACGCGAAAGCGACAAGAGGGTCGCCTCCAGGGAGCAGATCGAAACGCGCCTGGTGCACGAGACCACCCGCTGGGCGAAGCAGAATCTGAGTCGTCAACCGCTGGTCGTCCCGGTCGTCGTCGACGGCTAGATCTTCAAATCTGGGCAGTGGCACCGTTCTTCGACAGAAGGTCGGTAAGTTCCTCGGCGTAGGCGAGCTGTCGTCGCAACGTGCGGCAGCTCTCCTCGGCCTTGGTGTGGCACTGACGAATAAATGCTGCGGCCGTGCCGCGATCCTCGGCGGCCGCAGCGTCGTCGTCGAGCACATCCAGGGAAGCAAGTAATTGTTTCATCTCCGCGAGCGTGAAATCGAGCGGCTTCATGCGGCGGATGACAAGCAAACGTTCCACGTCGGACTCTGTGTAGAGCCGAAATCCGCCGGTACTGCGGGCGGAGGGCGTGACCAGGCCGATGTCGTCGTAGTGACGGACGGTACGTATAGACAGCTCGGTCCGCTGAGCAACCTGACCGATCTGCATGTGCATTCCGTCGTCCGCCGACATGTGCCGCCTTCCCCTCGCCTGGTGCACCCGAAACGCGTGCTTCCTGCAGCACCACTCTAGTCATCGCGAAATGAGGCGATGTGCGTCAGCGTAACTCTCCTGTTACGTTAGAGATCATCCGTACGGTGTGGCCGAGCGCCGCCGTGCACACATCCCGCCAGCCATCCGAGGAGACAACTGCGTGCGAAAGACTGCTCTGAAGAGACCTGCATGGACTATCGGCAAGCCTCAGTCGGCTGCAATCGTCGCCGGGCTCGTTCTCAGCCTGTCCGTCACGATCTTTCTGATGGTGCGAGCGGTCACAGTTCATCAGATCGATCTCGCCGTGTTCCAGGACGCTGGCGCCGCATACCTCGACCGCATGCCGCTGTACTCCGCCGACTTCCCCACCCGCTCGGGATTGCGATTCATCTACGCTCCCATCGCCGCGGTGCTGTTTGCGCCGATGACCTTGCTCGGGATGGTCAGCCTGCAGATCGTGTGGTCTGCGATCAACATCGTGCTCGTCTGGTGGGTGCTCGCGTCGGTTCTTCGGAAGCTGCAAGTGACTCGTCCGGCCATGGTCGCGCTAGCTGCGCTCGGGGTGGCCCTGCTGCTCGAACCCGTCCGCTCGAACTTTGCGTTCGGACAGATCAACATCGTCCTGATGGCCCTCGTCGTCGCAGACTGCACGGGCGCGATCCCGCGGAGGCTGCGGGGCGTCGGCATGGCAGTAGCCGCCTCGATCAAGATCACCCCGGCCGCATTCGGACTGTTCTTCCTGGTGCGCCGTGATTTCGCGTCGATCGCGCGTGCCGTAGCGGCCGTCGGGATCATCGCGGCCATCGGATTCTGGCTGCTACCGGGCGCATCGCTGTACTTCTGGCTCACCGAGTTCTTCGCCACCGAACGCGGCGGCGGGCACAGCTTCGTTCGCAATCAGGCCCTCACCGGCATCCTGGCCCGCCTCGGTGCCGACGATCTGCTCAAGGACGTGCTGTGGCTGGCTGCGGCCATCGTCATCGTGTGCGCCGCGGCGTGGTCCGCGCGCCGGTTCGTCCGATCCGGCGAATCGATGGTCGCCTTCGCTATCGTCGCGCTCGCCTCGCTGCTCGCGGCACCGTTCGCCGTCTCACACCACTGGGTCTACAGCGTGCTGCTCGTCCCGCTCGCGATCGCCCCGCAGTACCGCAGCTGGCGGCCGATGCTGGTCCCGGCGATCGCCGTTTTCATTGCTGGACCGCACTACGTGCTCGACGGCATCGACGCCGACTCCGGCTGGTTCGAGGTCACCTGGCGCCAGCTCGTCGGCAACGGGCAGGCCCTCGTCGGAGTCGCCCTCCTCGTCGCCGCCGTCCTGCAGGCACGCACCCGCACGCAGCCGCAGGTTCCCGCGCGGGAGAAGGTGTCGATGGCCGGAGCCAGCGCGTGACCCCTGGAGTCAGTGCTCGTTTCCGAGATTGCCGCTCAACCGGTCGTGCCGCTCGATCGACGGCTTGTTCAGACCCACGATGTCGACGGTTTTGCCCTTGGCGGCGTACTTCGTGGTGATTGCGTCGAGCGTCGCCACCGTGGATGCGTCCCAGATGTGCGAGTCGGACATGTCGATGACGATGTTCTTCGGATCACCGATGTAGTCGAACTGGTAGACGAGGTCGTTGCTGGAGGCGAAGAACAGCTCACCGCGGACCCCGTAGACGCGTGTGTCCTCGTCGGGATGCGCGATGTCCACCACCTCGGTGAAGTGCGCGACCCGGCGAGCGAACAGCACCATCGCGGTGATGACGCCGACGACGACGCCGTACGCCAGGTTGTGCGTGGTAACCGTCACCACCACCGTTGCCACCATGACGAGGGTCTCGCTCCTCGGCATCCGCTTGAGCGTCTTCGGGTGGATACTGTGCCAATCCAGTGTGCCGACGGACACCATGATCATCACCGCGACGAGTGCGGCCATCGGGATCAGCGCCACGATATCGCCCAGTCCGACCACCAGCACCAGCAGAAAAACACCTGCCAGGAACGTCGAGATGCGCGTGCGGGCGCCCGAGACCTTGACGTTGATCATCGTCTGGCCGATCATCGCGCAACCGCCCATGCCGCCGGTGAAACCGGTGACCAGGTTGGCCACGCCCTGGCCCCAGCCCTCGCGGGTCTTGTTCGAGTGGGTGTCGGTGATGTCGTCGACGAGTTTCGCCGTCATCAGCGACTCCAGCAGCCCGACGAGCGCGATGGCCAGCGAGAACGGCGCGATGATCGACAGTGTGTCGAGCGTGAACGGTACGTCGGGGATGAGGAACGACGGCAGCGAGGACGGCAGATCGCCCTCGTCGCCGACATCGGGAACGGCAAGCGCGAACACGACGGTGATGACGGTGAGCAGCACGATCGCGACAAGCGGGGCGGGAACGATCGTCGTCAGCTTCGGCAGGAAGAACATGATGACCAGGCCCGCCGCGACCATCGGGTAGACCAGCCAAGGGACGCCGATCAGGTACGGCAACTGCGAGGTGAAGATCAGGATCGCCAACGCGTTGACGAACCCGACCATCACGCTGCGCGGAATGAACCGCATCAGCTTCGCGACACCCAACACCGACAGGACGATCTGCAGGACGCCGCCGAGGATGACCGCTGCGATCAGGTAATCGAGGCCGTATTCCATCGACAGCGGAGCCACAACCAGGGCGATCGCACCCGTCGCGGCGGAGATCATCGCCGGGCGTCCACCGACGATGGAAATGGTCACCGCCATCGTGAACGACGCGAACAGGCCCACTCGCGGGTCGACCCCGGCGATGATGGAGAAGGAAATCGCCTCGGGGATCAACGCCAGCGCGACGACGATACCGGCCAGGATCTCGGTCTTCAGGCGTCGCGGCGACCGCAACGCACCCAGAACCGACGTGTCTTCGACAGCGGTGACCGGCGCCTGCGCGGATGTGGACATGGCGAACTCCATTTCAGAACTACACGGGCTGTGAACGGCACCTCGTCCGCTACGCGAAAGAAACCTACTCTTACCGGAGGGAAGGTTGCGAATCGACAGCGGTGATCCAAGTGAAATCTTCGACAACTCCGCGGTCGACATGAGCGGTGACACCGCCTCGCACTCCCGTGGAAGGATTTCTGGCGACGACGAATCGCGCCGCAGCCGATCTACCTGCTCCACGAGATCATTCTCGGAACGACGAGCGGCATGACTTCTCATCTTGCGTAGGGTGGCCGTATCACCATTGACACACAGGGAGTTTCGATGAGCGTGCTCGACCGTTTCCAGATCGACGGCAAAGTAGTGATCGTGACCGGCGCATCGTCCGGGCTCGGCGTCGCATTCGCGACAGGATTCGCCGAAGCCGGTGCACGAGTAGTACTCGCGGCGCGTCGAGCCGACAAACTCGACCGGACGGCCAAGCTCGTCGAATCCGTCGGCGGCACCGCTCTTCCTGTGGTGACCGACATATCCGACCCCGACCAGGTCGGTGCACTCGTCGACGCCGCCATGGCCGAGTTCGGTCAGGTCGACGTGCTGATCAACAACGCCGGCGTCGGCACCGCAGTCCCGGCGACCCGCGAGACGCCGGAGCAGTTCCGGTCGGTGATCGATATCAATCTGAACGGCTCGTACTGGGCGGCGCAGGCCTGTGGTCGAGTGATGGCACCGGGCAGCTCCATCATCAACATTTCCAGCATCCTCGGCATCACCACCGCAGGACTGCCGCAGGCAGCGTATTCGGCCAGCAAGGCTGCGATCGCCGGCCTCACCCGCGACCTCGCGCAGCAATGGGGAAGCCGAAAAGGCATCCGCGTCAACGCTATTGCCCCAGGCTTCTTCGAGACGGAAATGACGGAGTCCTACCCCGACGGCTACCTGGAGTCCATGTCGCCGCGCCTCGTCCTCGGCCGCACCGGTGATCCCGAGGAGCTCGCCGCGACCGCCATCTGGCTCGCATCACCGGCGGCGGGATACGTCACCGGGCAGACCGTCGTCGTCGACGGTGGGTTCAGCATCACCTGAGCAGTATTCCTCCGAAATACGGTGGCGCCGAGATCGGTATGCGTGCAACATTGCCCGCATGCCGAGTTCGCTGATCGAAGTTCGCTGCACACACGACCGGGCCACCGAAACGGCCATCATCGACGCCGTGCACGAGGCGCTCGTGACAGCCTTCGCAATCCCGGAGACCGACAAGCATATTCGGCTTCTCGTGCACGATCCGGCCAGATTCGCGGTGCCACCGACGCTCGCGTTTCCGCAGCTGTACACCCTTGTGACCATCGACTGCTACGCCGGGCGATCCGTGGATGCCAAGCGTCGTCTCTATACCGAGATCGTCCGGCGGCTCGGCGAACTCGGCATTCCGGCCGACCATGTCACCATCGTTGTCCGCGGTCACACCACTGACAACTGGGGCATCCGCGGCGGGCAGGCCGCGTGCGACGTCGACCTCGGCTTCACCGTGGAGGTGTGATCGGTCCAGGCTCGGCTGATCGGACCAGCCGAAGTCCCTGCCGGCCCAGCGCGAAGCCGACCGCGGCGCCCAACCCTGCACCGAGGAACGGCAGCAGCCCGAGCCTGAACTCGAATGGCGAGTCGAGGGAGTCCTGCCTCGAGGTAATCATGTCCACTCCTGGCAGCGGCTCGTAGACGCCGTTGTACTCGACCTCGGGAGCGAAGAAGACCTGTTCGATGAGGTACCACGCCAGCGGCATCAGACCCACCGCCAGTCCAACGGCCATCAATACAAGCACAAGTGAACGCACCGGTGCAGGATAGGTCAGCGAAGCGCAGGTATCGCTGTTGCGGGCCCCCGCCCCCGCCCCCGCCGCCGCTGCAGAGCTGAGAGTCCGGGTTGTCGGCCCGATGAGTTCTGGGACCGACGGTGGTCAGTACTTCCATGATCATTGTTTCCGGATATCTGAAAGTGAATCCGACCGATCGGGAAAGCTACCTGAGCGGGTGCGAGGACGTGATTCGGCTCGCGAGGGTGTCCGTCGGATGCCTCGACTTCGCAATCGGAGCCGACCTGCTCGACCCGGCGCGGATCAACGTCTACGAACGCTGGAGCTCCGAGGATGCGCTGCAGTCGTTCCGCGGGTCCGGACCCGACTCCGATCAGCAGGCCGCGATCCTCGATGCCCGGGTCGAGGAATTCGACGCCTCGGCGCGACGGTGAGCACGGCCCCCGATCAGCAGGTGTAGCTACGCTCGAGTCATGGCCGCAACACCGAAACTTCCCGTCACCGCTATCGGCAACCTCGAGAACACTTTCGCCGACGAGGTAGCTGGACTGACGGTGCCGTGGCAGGGCGCACATGCACCCGACCCGACACTGCTCGTGCTGAACGAGTCACTCGCGGCGGAGCTGCAACTCGATATCGATGAACTGCGCGCCGACGATGGGGTCGGCGTCCTGTCCGGGTCGACGCCGCCGGTCGGGGCGAGCCCGGTCGCGATGGCGTATTCCGGTCACCAGTTCGGCGGATATGTGCCGATGCTGGGCGACGGACGCGCGCTGCTGCTCGGCGAGATGCACAATCGGGATGGTCAACGCGTCGACTTGCATCTCAAGGGTTCCGGCCGTACCCCGTTCTCGCGGGGCGGGGACGGTCTTGCGGTGGTCGGGCCGATGCTGCGGGAGTATCTGGTGAGCGAGGCGATGTACGCCCTGGGAATCCCCACCACGCGCGCGCTATCGGTGGTCGCGACAGGTCGGGATGTACGACGCGAAGGTCCCGAGCCTGGTGCCGTCCTGGCTCGCGTCGCGTCGAGTCACCTCCGGGTGGGCACGTTCGAGTACGCGGTCCGGCAGGGCGAGGCGCTGAAACCGCTGGCCGATTACGCGATCGCCCGTCACTACCCCGACGCTGCCGGCGACTACCTGGCGTTCTTCGAGGCCGTGGTCGACGCGCAGGCATCGTTGGTGGCGAAGTGGATGCTGGCAGGGTTTGTGCACGGGGTGATGAACACCGACAACACCACCATCTCCGGCGAGACCATCGACTACGGCCCGTGCGCGTTCCTCGATGCATTCGACCCCGGGGCGGTGTTCAGCTCGATCGACCACCGGGGCCGCTACGCGTACGGCAATCAGCCTGCGGTTCTGAAATGGAACCTGGCGCGGTTCGCTGAAACGCTCCTGACACTCGTCGCCGAGAAACCTGACGACGCGATCGGTGCGGTCTCCGCCGTCCTCGACACGTTCGTCGAGCGGTACGACGCCTATTTCGCCGCCGGGATAGCCGCCAAGCTCGGGTCGCCAGGCAGACCGCTCGACCGAACACTTGTCGACGAACTGCTCACGATCATGAAGGAGGAGGGTGCCGACTGGACCGGTACCTTCCGAGCGCTCGCCGAGGTGCTGCGTGGCGAGTCAGCGGACCTCGGCGTGATTATTCCTGCCGGCCGAATCGATCCGTGGTTGCAGCGCTGGCGCGGATCGCTCGAGGGTGATGTTCGGCAGATCGCCGACGAGATGGACCGCGTCAACCCGCTGTACATCCCGCGCAACCATCGGGTCGACGCCGCGCTGCGGTCCGCCACCGATGGTGATCTCGAGCCATTCCGAGAACTGCTGGAGGTTGTCACTCACCCGTTCGACCGCCGGGACGAGTGGGCCGAGTACGCCCAGCCCGCACCCCGCGTCTTCAGCGAGGGGTTCCAGACCTTCTGTGGGACGTAAGACTACACATGTAGTCGGCTTTCGACTACGTTTGTAGTTATGAGCGAGCGAGTGCACGTCCTGGCGGATGCGGCGATCCGAGTAATCGCGGAATCCGGGCTGCGAGGACTTACCTACAGGGCGGTCGACGACGAGGCGGGACTGCCGCCGGGATCGACGTCGAATCGGTTCCGTACCCGCGACCAATTGGTGGCGGGTGTGGTCGAACGAATGGCCGACATCGAACTGGCCGATCTGGCTGAGCACGCAGAAGATGCTTTCGGCAAGTGGTCGTCGGACGGTCTTTCGCAGACACTGACTCGCTTCGAGTTGATGATCGAGTCCGTGCGCTCCCCGGCAATCGCAGAGGCGCTGCACGAGCAGCGGGGCCGGTTTGCGGATGTTGCCGACGCATCGGGCGCCGTCCACGGTTACTCAGGACGCGAGTTGGTCGCCCTGTTGGCAGGACTGCAATTCGCGGAGATCACCACCGGCGAGAAAATCCTCGAGAAGACACTCCGCCTGCTGCTTTCGGCGGATGGACGCGATGGTGAAGTGTCGAACAATGGGTGAATCGAGCTTCGGAATCTCCCGTCGGCCAGCGCTGGCGGCGTTTCTGGTCTTTGCAGCTACAATCGTTGTGCCGTATGCGCTTTCGGTACTCATTCCTGTGGTTGTAGTGCTCTACTACGGCAATCGCGTTGTCAGGCGCGTCATGCACCGGACGTGAGACTCACCCGCGTGAGGCTGTTTGATCCAGCGTCTCGTCGAGGCGCGTCAAGGCTGTTCTCCATCCGCGTTCGAGAGCGTTCCGGGCCATCATCTGTTTGCGATCGTTCGTATCGAAACCGCTGTGCTTCAGGATGATTCGGGTACCGCAGCCCTGGGGATAGAGAGCCCAATCGAGTATCCACCGTGCCGGGTGCTTCGCACGCAGGTCGACCCAGCTGTAGGTGAGGCGTTGGTTGCGACCCGATTTCAGTACTTCGCAGGCGATCTCCCCGGTGGGCGCAGTGGGGACGGCGAAGACGAACCCGGTTCCGACTGCGGCGTCGAACCCGACTGGCTTCATCAACCATCGCTCCAGCATCGGCGGATCCGTGATCGCATGCCACACGACGCCCGGGGGTTGAGGTAGGAACTTGCCCACCTCGACGGAATCCGGGGCGGGATTATCGGTGCCGTAGCTCATCGAACGATCAATGCTTCGGCCGAACGTGTGCAGTCCTCACCAGTGACCCTTCCCGCTGTGGCGGACGCGGTCCGCCTCGTGTGCGCGTGAGCTTACGCCAGTGTTGAGGCCATGGTCTGGTGTTCCGAATGAGAACGGCGACAACAACACCCCCCGACGGCACCCGCGACGTCGGAGAGTGCTTCTGCCACGGATGGGTGGGCGCCGAGCCAGTAGCCGAGGGCGATTTGGTGGGCGGCGTTGCCTTCGGGGATGCGGACGGCGTTGCTGTACCAGCGTTTGATGGAGGAGTGTCCGAGTTTGTGGGCGAGTCCTCGGCGTTCGGCTTCGGCGAGCAGGGCGAGTCGGGATGCGGCCAAGCTGGTTTCGGTGGTGTGGATGCGCGCGAGTGCGGTCACGATGTCCTGGTCGGACAGCGTGTGTGCTGTGGTGAAGCCCCCAACTTCTTCCATGCCGGGGAAGGTACAACCCACCACCGACAAGAACGCGGGTCGTTCTATGCGGTTCGCTCTGCGTTGTATTCGAGGACGGCGTCGATCCAGAACTGGAACTGCTCGTCGTCGGCGAGGGTCTCGTCGTCGACTGTGATCCAGCCTTCGCCCATAGCCCGCCCCTTGCCCATTTCCGCACGGTTGGTCCCGGGTCGTTCGAGGTATTCGGCGTCGCGGTCGCGCGATACGCGGACAAGCAGCGCCCCGCCGCCGATCTTGACTGACGCCACCATCTGATCGTTGACCATGAACGCGAGGCCACCGAACATCTTGGTCTCGCGGACATCGTGGCCGGTGAGGGCGCGGCGCACACGTTCGGTGAGTTCGGAGTCGCGAGCCATTGGGTGAGTCCTTCCGGTTACGCCAGGAAAGGGTGGCGTGTGGGTGCTGGGCGTCGTTGCCGAACTATTTATGCTTCGCAACCGTCAACAACACGACGGAATCCTCGATGGCCTCGAGCGCATGCGTTGACTGCGGCACCACAATGAGAGCGCCGTCCCGGCCCTCCCATGCGTTGTCTGCCGCGGTCAGACGTACCCGTCCGTGGAGTACTTGCACCGTAGCCTCACCTGGGTTTTCGTGCTCGCTCAACGAGTGTCCCGCAAGAAGAGCAATCAGCGTTTGCCGCAGAATGTGCTCGTGGCCGCCGTAAACCGTGGCCGCAGATCGACCACTGGATGCTCGGCCCGCGCGCTCCAATTGTTCTCGGGCGAGGGCCTGCAGAGAATGCTTCTCCATATGTGCTCCTTCGATGCCACCGGTCGGCACACGAGTCAGGCTTTCACATGACTACGCGGGGTGTCGTCGGATTCGAAGAGCACGGAAGCCGACACCGACGATCAGCACTGCGATTCCGACAGCGATCGAGGTGACAGGCAATGTCGCAGCCAGCGTCAGGCAGCCAAGTGCCCCGAGCAGCTGAAATGCTCTCGGGTAGCGGCGTTGATCGGACGCCTGGGTGTACGCGCTGACGTTGGCGATCAGGTAATACAGCAGCACACCGAAGGACGAGAACCCGATGGCGTCGCGGAGATCGATGGTGACGATCAAGATGCTGACGACGACAGCGAGCGTGATCTCGGCGTGGTGTGGCACCGAGTATTTCGGGTGCACAGCGGTCAGGTACGACGGCAGATCCCCGTGCCGGGCCATCGCCAACGACGTGCGCCCGACGCCGGCGATCAGCGCCAGCAAGGCTCCCAGCGCGGCCACTCCGGCGCCGACGCGCACCACGGGCGTGGCCCAGGCCTGGCCGGCTGCGGTGACGACGTCGACGAGCGGGGCTGTGGACGTGGCGAGTCGGTCGGGCCCGAGAACGAGCAGAACCGTCACGGCCACGACGACGTAGACGCCCAGTGCGATGCCCAGCGCGGTGACGATGGCGCGCGGGATGGTCCGCTCGGGGTGGATGACTTCCTCGCCCATGGTCGCGATGCGCGCGTAACCGGCGAAGGCGAAGAACAGCAGGCCTGCGGACTGCAAGATGGCGTACCAACCTGCGTCGGTGAGCATCGCTGGATCGATGCCGCCGGAGGCTCGCGGGCCGGTGAGGGCGAGGACGACTGTGCCGGCCAGAATCACCAGCACGATGGTGACAAGGATTCTTGTGAGCCCGGCGGTGCGAGTGACGCCGAAGTAGTTCACGGCGGTCAACGCGATGATCGCTGCCACTGCAACGGGCTTGGTGTAGCCGTCGGGTGCCGTGTAGGTCGCGAAGGTCAATGCCATGGCCGCGCAGCTCGCGGTCTTGCCGATCACGAAGCTCCACCCGGCGAGAAAGCCTGGCCACTGCCCGAGCTGTTCACGTCCGTAGATGTAGGTCCCGCCCGAGGTCGGGTACCGGGCGGCGAGTTGGGCGCTCGAGGTTGCGTTGCAGAACGCGACGATTGCGGCGATGGCCAGTCCGATGAGCAAACCCGCACCGGCCGCGGCGGATGCGGGAGCGAAGACAGCGAAGACACCGGCCCCGACCATCGATCCGACCCCGATGACGACAGCGTCACCCAGCCCGAGCCGGCGGGCGAGGGGGGCGCTGGATTTCATTCCGACGTTCGCGACAGAGTTTGGTACAGATGCTCGTTCAGTGCCCGCTCTTGCACTCGGTCCAATGCCCGCGCCAGTTCGGCCTGCGAGGACTCCAGTGCGAGCCGTCGCATCTTCTCGAACATCTGGATCGTGTCGGCGATTTCGTCGTTCTGTGGCATCCAACCCGGTCCATGCTGCGCGATGAGGTGTTGGGCCACGGCCTCGATCATCGATTCGGCGATCGTGTTCATCGACGTAGCCGTGGTTTCGTGAAGATCGAGCAGTTGCTCGAGGGTGAAACCGTACTCGTTCATGTCGATGAACGACTCGAGAAGTACGGGGTCGAGAATCTCGCACTGGTCGCCCTCGATTCGGACGAGTCCGGACGCGACCAGTCGATCGACGATTTCGGTGCTGCGGATGCCCAGGAATTCTTCGACCGTGTCGAGGGGGATCGATTTGACGTCGTTGGACGACCACTTGCGGGTCACGATTTCTTGAAGACCGAGTATTTCGCCCATGTCCTTGCCCTGTTCCCAGCCAGCGAGGAAATCGGCGATATGAGTGGAGGTGAACCCGCGCTGCAGAAGCGAATCGATGACCTTCAGGCGCGTCAGATGTTCGTCGCCGTAAATGCCTACCCGGCCTCGCAGCGTCGGTGGTGGTAGCAACCCGCGCTCCTGGTATGCGCGAACGTTGCGCGACGTGGTCGAGGCCTCACGCGCCAAGTCGTCTATCCGGTACTCCAACGGTCCCCTCGTCTCTTCCGCGCGTCACCCATCACAGGATAGACGTGATCGGGTCGACGAACGCGTCCCGGGACTACGTTTTCCGACGCTCTCGAACTGCTTCATCGCGGTGCTCGGGTTGTTGTGCGGCGAATGTCGCTGCCCGCCTCAGCGCCTGTGTGGCTTCAGGAACGAGTCGGGGGAGGGCTTGGAAGACGTGCATCTGATCCGGCCAGATCTCCAACGTGCTGCTACCGCCGGACTGCCGAATCATGTTGTGCAGGTATCGAGCGTCTGCGACGAGCATTTCGGCGCCTCCGACCTGTATCAGCGTTGGTGGCAGCCTGTCGATGCGAGGAAGTTGCAGCCGCAGTCGCGGTAAATCTGCCGGGTGGTCGCCGGTGTACATCTCGACCATCTTCCGCGCCGCCGCCGCGGAGATCATCGGATCCTTTCTGCCGCGCTCCTGCGCGGATGCCAGCTCGAAGCGGAGATCGATGAGGGGTGAGAACAGAACCATCGCTCCCGGTTGTGGCATTCGAGATCGATCGTTCTCGATGAGCAGGTCGACGGCGAGATGGCCGCCCGCGGAATCGCCGGCCACGACGATGTCCTCGGCTGCGTGACCTGCGGCGAGGAGCCAGCGGTAGGCCGATTCGATGTCGTCGGCAGCGGCGGGAAACGCGTATTCAGGGGCGAGCCGGTAGTCGACGGTGAACACTGCGAGTCCCGTGGCCTTCGACAGTGATGATGCGAGACCGCGGTGTGTGCGCGCCGAGCAGATGACGTACGCGCTCCCGTGAAGGTAGAGAATCACTCGTCCGCTGCGTTCGACCCCGGGTGCACACACCCACTCGCCGCGAACCGGGCCCTTGTCGACCCGGGTGGTCGTTGTCCCCTCGACGACGGGACCGAGCAGGCCCATCGAGGTGGCGACGAGGCGTCGGGAGAACCAGAGGCCCGCGCGATTGACGGGAAGCACGTCGGTGACTGGGCGTAGCGCGACCCGAGTCAGGCCCGCTGCAACCCGTGCGCGGGCTGATGAACACCGCGGGACCTGCGGGATTGCAGTGCTGGAAGTAGTCGGTATCACAAAATGACAGTTACGTATCTATGTGCCATTTGTCAATGGTCTATTCATCAGTGGTTAAGTATGCAAGGGTGATGGACGCCTCATCGGATCAGAAAGGGGTCGCATGAAGCCATTCCGCCGTACCTCGCGATCGGACTCCGCATCGGCGGACACGACGCCACTCGGTGCAACCGGAGGGTCCCAGCGCCTCGCACTCGAAATCAAGCATGTCAGGCGTGAGACCACCGACTCACTGTCACTGAGTTTCGAGGTCGCATCCGACTTCGCCTACGCGCCCGGACAGTTCTTGACGCTGCAGATCCCATGTTCCCCTGACGAATCCGTGGCACGCTGCTACTCGTTCTCCAGCTCGCCCGGTTGTGACCCAATGCCCACGGTGACCGTCAAACGCATTGCGGGAGGACGTGGTTCACAGTGGCTGCATGACAACGCGGTACCCGGAATGCGCATCAACGCCCTGCGGCCCGCCGGCGTTTTCGGCCCGAGGAGTTGGCACACCGACCTGGTTCTCGTGGCAGCGGGAAGCGGCATCACACCGATGATGTCGATCATCAAAACCGCTCTTGCTCAGCACCATCAACACCTCACGCTCGTCTACGCGAACAAGTCGCGAGAGTCGATCATCTTCGCCGACCGACTCGCCGAGCTTGGCGAGCAGTACCCGGACCGCTTCGATGTGCACCACTGGATCGAATCGGAGGCGGGCCTACCCAGCCGCGCCGGTTTGGCGTCGTTGCCACTGCGGATCGACTCCGCCAGCGAGGGGCTGCTGTGTGGCCCGGAGCCGTTCATGAACGTCGCCGAGGACTGGCTTCGCGGTTTCGGTGACCGCGTGACGCATCTGCATCGAGAGGTGTTCGCCTCGTTCTCGGCAAATCCCTTCGACGACCCCGGGCCGGTACCCGCAAGCACCGCCACATCCGGCGAGGTCACCTCGGGAACAGTCGAACTGGACGGCGTCACCACCGATTTCGACTGGCCGAAGGACACCAAACTCCTCGACCGACTCCTCGAACTCGGCCTCGATCCGCCCTACGTCTGCCGGGAAGGTACCTGCGGCGGATGCGCGTGCACGGTCACCGAGGGCGCAGTGACCATGGCTGCCAACGAGACATTGGACGATTACGAGATCGACCAGGGCGTCCGGCTCGCCTGTCAGTCCACTCCCGACACCGGCGCGGTCCATGTGGTCTTCGACCGCTGATCGAGAAGTTGCCCCGGCTGGTGGTGCTCAGTAAGCCACATCACGGTTTCGAAACGTACGTTTGAACCGATTCTGTAGGACCTATACACAGCTGCACGAACTACTGCTCCACCTCAGTGCCCACGAGAGAAAGAAGGAAGTCCGATGGCAGATTACGTCGAGAAGGCAAAGCACATGGCAGCAGAAACCGCGGGCACCGCGAAGGAGAAGGTCGGCGAAGCCACTGGCAACGATGACCTGCGCAGTGACGGTGCCACCGACCAGGTCGAAGCCAATGCCCATCAGGCCGCGGACGCCGTTTCCGATGGTGCTGAAAAGCTCGGCGAGCAGGCCTCCGAGGTCGCGCAGGACGTCTCCGAGCAAGCCGAGAAGGCCGCGGAGAAGGTAGCCGATGCCGCCACCAGGACCGCATCCAACGCCGTCGACTCGGCAGCAGACATCGCTGACACCGCAGCGACGAAGGCTCGTGAAGTCGACACAGAATCCCTCGTCGAAGTTACGAAAGACAACCGCACCCCGCTGATCGCCGTCGCGACCGCAGCCGCCGCCCTGGTGCTGTTCTACGCATGCCGCAATCGTCGCCGCAAGGCCGCTCAGACGCGCACACCGTCGAAGCGCGCCGTACGTAAGGTCGCCCGCGCCGCGAAGAAGCTTCGCTGACCTACGCGGACTTCAGCGCGTGATCCCCAGCGGGAGGGCAGGGCGAACCAGGCCGCGATAAGCGGGCGCTGGTTCGCCCTCGTGTGGGAAATGCTGCACAGCGATGCGGGCCCACCGCACCCTTGGTAGGGGAGTAATCATGAGCCAACCCATAGCCCAGGGACTGGCGATGAAGACCAGGAACCCATTCGCTGTATGTCGGGAACTGTCATTCCGCTTGCCGTGTGACTTCGGCAGGTCGCGGTTCGGTCGTTTGCCGATCGTTGTGCCGGGTAACGCTGACATGCACCTGGACGCGATAACGGAAGGATCGAACCATGCCGACGCAGAGCAGTTCATCTGGTTCCGATGATCAACCGCAGTTGAAAGACCAAGACCTCTACGAAAAGTTGCGCGACGAGGGCAACTCCAAAGAGAAGGCAGCCCGCATCTCGAACGCCGCCGCCAACCAAGGCCGCAGCGAGATCGGCAAGAAGGGCGGCGAGTCGCCGTCGTACGAGGAGTGGACCGTCGACGAACTGACCGATCGCGCCAAGGAGTTGGGCATCGAGGGGTACTCGAAGATGAAGAAGGACGAGCTGATCGGCACACTCCGCGAGCACTGACCTACTTCGCGGCCGCTTCTCGACTGAAGGGCATATCGAATTGAGTACCAACCAGGAAGCGCCCGCCTCGCAGGGGAATTCAGCAGACCGCATTCGCGTGGTACTGCGGCCGATGGGTACTCCACTCCCGCTGGGCTTCATTGGCCTCTTCTTCGGAACTGCAGCTTTCAGTGTGCTCCAACTCGACTGGGTCGCGGCCGATCAAGGCAAGATCATCACTGCTGCGGTGTTGGCGTTCGCCGTCCCCGTTCAGCTCGTTGCCTGCGTGTTCGGCTTCCTTGCCCGCGATCCCATCGCCGGCACCGGCATGGGCATACTGACCGGAACCTGGGGAATGATCGGGGTATCAACACTTCTCGGTGAACCTGGTGCAACCAGTTCGGGGCTCGGCATTCTTCTGATCCTGTCGGGGCTGGTCATCTTCATCCCCGCGGCCGCCGGAATGGCCAAGAAGCTCGCAGCGGCAGTGATGATTCTGAGCGGCACGCGCTACATCGTCACAGGGATCGCCGAAACCAGCGGCATCTCACAGTGGATGGCAATCGCAGGCTGGACCGGCATCGCTCTCGCTGCCCTCAGCTTCTACGCGGCCCTCGCCTTCGCGCTCGAGGACGCTCACCACCGACCAGTGATCCCCGTCTTCCGTGGCGACGGCGCGCCCGGCGGGGACCTCGACCACGAGACCGCGCAGCTCGAACGGGAAGCCGGTATTCGCAACCAGCTGTGAGTGCGGTTCGACGCGTCGACGGGTCCTATAGTCGCCATATGACACATTCCGCGCGCACCACCTTCGACCGAGGGGGCCAGCTTCATGGCGCGTGATTCGTTGGTGTCGGTGGTCTCCAACGACGTTCTGGAGCGCATCGTCTCCGGCGATCTCCCTCCGGGCACGATGCTCCCCTCGGAAACCGAGATCGGGAACCAGTTCGATGTTTCTCGGTTGACGGTGCGAGAAGCGTTGAAGCAGTTGGCGGCGATCAACGTCCTGACTGCTGTGCGGGGCAAAGGGACCTACGTGAACGAAGTGAGCGAGTGGACTTCGATCGACGCCGTGGTTCGGGCGGCCGCGGCCAATGGACATGCGCACGAGGTGTCGATTCAGATGCTGGAGATGAGGCGCATCATCGAGGTCGGGGCCGCTGAGCTTGCCGGATCACGCTGCACCGACGACGACGTCGACGCCTTGCGCGGGCACCTCGAACGGATGCGGACGACTCACGATGCGGGGGACCTCGACGGATTCGTCGAAGCCGATCTCGCATTTCACGACGTCATCCTGGCGGCGTCGGGAAACCTCTTGGTTCCTGCCGTATACGACCCGGTGCGCCGACTCTTGGCACAGACCCGACGCGAGACCTCGGCAGTGCCGGAGATTCAGAGCAACGCCATCGTCATGCACGAGAGGATCGTGGAGGCGATGTCGAACTCCGATCCCGAGCAGACACGGTCGGCGATGGCCGATCACATGCAACAGACCCTCGACGACCTGCGTGCCTTTGTGATTTCCGACCGCAAGGTGTGACGGTCGCCTGACTTGATTCTTGACATGATGCGCATCACATTGCAAGATGTCTGACATCTGATGTCTAACAATGCGGAGGCGGCATGCCCACACTCGATGAACTGATCGCGCACCACGCACCCGCGCGGGATGTGAGTGCGGCGACGGTCCGTGACGCGGCCAGCGCTGCGCCAGTGCTGGTGGTTCTCGACGACGACCCGACCGGCACCCAGTCGATTCATGACCTTCCTGTCCTCACGCGCTGGGACGAGGACGATCTGGAGTGGGCCTTGTCGCAGCGCGTACCCGCGCTCTATGTCCTCACCAACACGCGCAGTCTCGACCCCGACGCAGCCGAGCAGCGCAACCGTGAAGTCGCCCGCGCTGCACAGTCGGTTGCGAAGCGGCTCGGCGTCGAGATCTCCTTTGTCTCGCGAAGTGATTCCACCCTGAGGGGGCACTTCCCTCTCGAGACCGACACCCTCGTCGAGGAGGTCGAGGCGTTCGGTGGCCCCGACATCGACGGCGTCATCATCGCTCCCGCTTTTCCCGACGCGGGACGCGTCACGGTCGACGGCGTCCACTACTTCCTCGATCCCCATCTCGGCGGTCGCGCGGTGCCTGCCGCGGAGACCGAATTCGCTCGTGACGCGACATTCGGATATGCCTCCTCGGGTCTTGCTGCATGGGTGGAAGAGAAGACGGCAGGACGAAACTGCGCGGTCGATGTTATTCACCTCGACCTGCACACGATTCGAGGCAAAGGCGCGGCGGGCGTCGCCGCACTGCTCGGAGCAGCACGCGCCGCTGCCCCAGTGATCGTCGACATGGTGGTCGAGGAGGACCTGCGCGAGGTAGCGCTCGGGATTCACTTGGCTCAGAGCCGCGGCCAGCGCTTCGTCTACCGAGCCGGCCCGCCTTTCGTCCGAGGCCTGATCGGCCAAGAACCACGGCAACCGCTCACTGCGACCGAGGTCTTTCCGGATGGAAGTGATACTGACTCAGAAGGACTCGTGGTGGTCGGATCACATGTCGGGCTCACCACCCGCCAGCTCGACGACCTCGCTGCCAGCAATATCGAGCAAACCTCGGTGGTTCTCGACGTCCCCACGGTGATCGACCCACAGCGGCGCGAGGCGCATCTGGCGGAAGTGGTGGAGGCCGTCGGCAGTGCGTTGGCCGACCGGACGGTGGTACTCAGTACATCCCGAAAGCTGGTCAAGACCGGCGATGGCGCCGAGAGTCTCGATATCTCCCGTCAGGTTTCGGCTGCGCTCGTACATGTCGTTCGCACCGTCCTCGGAGTACGCGCGCCACGGTTCGTCATTGCGAAAGGAGGAATAACGTCCTCCGATCTCGCCGCGCACGGACTCGGCATGAGCCGAGCGATCGCAAAAGGGCCCATGCTCCCGGGGATCGTCTCCCTGTGGGAGCCGAAAGATGGCCCAGGGGAGGGTATTCCCTACATCGTCTTTGCCGGCAATGTCGGCGGCACAACATCGCTGACCGACGTTGTGCGCACTCTATCGAGGAAAGGTCACTCATGAACGACAGTCAGAGCCGAGCCCAGACCCGCGTTGCCGTCCTCGGACTCGGAGCCATGGGTTTACCGATGGCACGCCACCTCGCGACAGTGGCGCAGGTGCACGGCTTCGACCCGAACGGTGAACGTTCGAGCCTCGCCGACGAGTGCGGGATCACCACTCACACCAACGGCGCAGCTGCGGCCACGGATGCCGATGTAGTGCTACTGGCAGTCCGCAACGGCGCCCAGCTCGATGACGTTCTGTTCGGCACAGCAGGTATTGCATCGTCACTGCGAACTGGAGCCGTCGTCTTGATGACGAGCACCGTTGGTATCGAACCCGTCAAGGCTGCCGCAGCGCAGCTCGCTGACCTCGGCGTCGACCTCGTCGACGCACCCCTGTCCGGTGGTCCCGTTCGCGCGGGGTCGGGTGATCTGCTCGTCGTGGTCGGCGGAACTCCCGAGGCCAGGCGCCGCTGCCAGACGGTGCTCGATGCGCTGTCATCGACGCTCGTCGTGGTCGGCGACAACCCCGGCGACGGTCAGGCCATGAAGACGGTGAACCAGCTGCTGTGCGGCGTTCACATCGCGGCCGCGGCCGAGGCGCTGGCTCTCGCCGACTCGCTCGGGCTCGATCCGGCCCGCACTCTCGATGCGTTACAGAGCGGCGCTGCAGCATCATTCATGCTCGGTAACCGCGGACCGCGCATCCTCGAAGCCTACGAGGAGGGCGGTGCCGAGGTGTTGAGCCGCCTGGACATCTTCGTCAAGGACATGGGCATCGTCACTACCGCCGCGCGCGGTCTCGGCCTGGCCACGCCGGTCGCGAGCGCGGCGGAACAGCTGTACCTGACCGGGCAAGCGCACGGGCTCGGCGGCGAGGACGACTCCGCCGTGATCCGTGCCGTCGCGCCGAACAGACCTGCCAGGTAGCACTTTCGAAGTCCGCGGCACGGACAGTGCACCGGACCCCACCCAGCCGCACCGGTTCAAAGGAGAACGTCGTGGGCACCACTGGACTACTACTCGTCGCTGTGGCGAGTGTCGCTTTGCTTCTCGTAGCCGTCATCAGACTGAAAGTGCCTGCATTTCTGGCACTGCTGGCAGTGAGCATCCTCACCGCCGTCGTCGCGGGCATCCCGCTCGGTGAGATCATGGACATCGTCGTCGCAGGTATGGGCGGCACTCTCGGCAATGTCGCGCTGCTCGTCGGGCTCGGCACGATGCTCGGCAAGCTGATCGAGATTTCCGGTGGAGCGAGATCACTCGCAGAAAAGGCCGGAGAGGTCTTCGGGCCGAAGCGATTGATCGCCGCGCTCGTTGCAGTTGCCTTTCTGCTGGCGATCCCGGTGTTCTTCGATGTCGGTTTCATCGTGCTCGTCCCGATCATCTACGGATTCGCCGTCGTGCTCGGCGTCGACCCGGTCAAGGTGGGCTTGCCCGTAGCCGGAATCATGCTCGCCATCCACGTCACGGTTCCGCCGCATCCCGGTGTGGTCGGCGGCGCTGCTCTGGTCGATGCAGATCTCGGTTGGCTCACCATTCTTTCGCTGCTGATCTGTCTCCCTCTCGGCGTACTCAGCTACTACGTGGCCCGAATCCTCAATCGTCGCGACATTCCCATGCTGCGTGAAACCGCACGAACCTTCGCTACCTTCTCCGCGAATGCCAAGGCGGGCGTAGCCTCGGGCGGCGCTGCCGATTCCGGCTTCAGCGCCGTAGGTTCGAAGAGTCCCAGCGCAGGTGACGACGGTGAGGATCCGATCACGATTGCCGGTCGCGAACGGCCTGCCGGGTGGCTTCCGGTGGCGGGTCTGATCGTGCTGCCGATCGTGATGATCATGTTCGGCACTGTTGGCGGACTGCTCGTCGACGAGGATTCTGCCGCGGCGGGCGTCCTCGGGTTCGTCGGTGCCCCAGCGGTCGCGTTGCTGGTCACCACCGCCCTTGCCTACATCGTTCTCGGTGTGCGCCGCGGGTTGACCTCGCAGCAGATCGGGCAGGCACTCGACGCCGGGTTGGCCCCGGCGGCGATCATCATTCTCGTCACCGGTGCGGGTGGTGTGTTCGGCCGCGTGCTCACCGAAACCGGGATCGGCGACGCGCTGGCCGGATCGCTCTCCGCGGCTGGGTTGCCATTGATCGTGTCGCTGTTCGTGGTCGCAGCAGCCCTGCGCGCCTCGCAGGGTTCGGCTACGGTGGCGATCGTCACGACCCTCGGATTGCTCGGCGCCGCAGTCACTTCCGGTGACTACACAGTCGTTCAAGTGACGTTGTTGGTGCTCGCTACTGGCTTCGGCGCCCTCGGGTTCTCGCATGTCAACGACTCGGGCTTCTGGGTGGTCACGCGGTTCTTGGGCCTGTCGGTCGGTGATGGCTTGCGTACGTGGACGGTGCTGACCACTGTGCTGGGCCTCGCCGGATTCCTCATCACCTTCTTGCTGTGGGGTGTTGTGTCGGCTGCAGGGCTGTAGCCGGTTCGGTGGCCTTGACTTCGGCACTGGATAGTAGAACTATCCAGTAAGGGGATAGCCACACCGAAGGGACGAGCGATGGCCGGTAACGGAGTTCAACCAGGACGCTATACAGCCGAGATGGATGGCGAATTCGTTGTGTTCCTGATCGGGATGCGACTGAACAAGCTGTGGAAGATCCACAAGTGGATCCACGCCTTCGTCGCCATGCCGCGCATGCTTCGTGAGCTGCAGCAGCACCCCGAGAAGGGACTGCTCGCAGCGCGAACATCGTTGGGTGGCCGAACGATCACAGTGGTGCAGTACTGGCGTAGTTTCGACCAGCTCGAAGCGTTCGCGAAGAATCTGAACGACCCGCATCTGCCGGCGTGGCGGGCATTCAACAGGCGAGTGGGTGTCAACGGTGACGTGGGGATCTATCACGAGACCTACCGTGTCGGGGTCGGTCGACACGAGTCGATCTACGCGAACATGCCTGTCATGGGCCTGGCTGCGGCCGGGCGATCGGTCAAGGTGGGCAAACGCAGCGAGACCGCGCGAGCCCGCATCGGGGCGAGCTGACCACATCTACCAGTGCCACGCATTGCCTCCGACGTTCTCGATCGTGCGCTGCATGACGCGAATCGCCGTCACGAACTCGGCCTCGCTGATTCCCTGCATCCGTTCCTCGTGTAGCTGTTGCTGAAGATCGAAGGCGCGCTGGAATTGTTCGAGGCCCGCGTCGGTGGGCTTCAAGCGCGAACCGGTTTCGACGAGCCAGCCTTTCGCGGTAGCGGAGGAAATTGCTTCGACGATGGCCTCGGGGGTGTCGTTGTGACCGATCTTCTCGATGGTTTCGTCGCGGTCGATACCGTCGGGATCAAGGGAAAGCTGTTGTAGCAGCCACCATTCGGGCTGCATGAGACCTATCTCGCGCAGCGCCCCCTGGGTACGCTCGCGAATGGCTTCGCCGGCTCGTGCGGTCCAGAATCCGATCGGTTGACGTTCGGGCGGTTGCATCGGTTTTGTTGTCATGGGCATGACGGTAGAACCTGAACATAGCTCGAGGTCAACACCTTTCTCGGTCTGGTCGGAGCCCTGCGTTTCGCTACAGATGGATCTGAATGGTCTCGGCGAGCCGGGCGATGCATTCGTCGTTCCTCTTGTAATGGACCCACGGGCCGATCTTTGTCGGTGTCACCAAGTTGGCCCGGTGTAGGACGGCCATGTACTGAGACGCTGTCGATTGGGACACGCCTGCTCGCGACTGGATGTGTTTGAGGCACACTCCCACTTCTTCCGCGGGTGCCGACTGAGGCGGGAAATCGCTTGGGTCCTTGAGCCAGTGCATGATGGCCAGCCGTGCCGGATTGCCGAGCGCAGCGAACACGGCCGACAGCTCACGCTCATCGAGTGGTGTGGTCACCCGCTCGACTATACCGGCCATCGCAATATCGCGAT
Source organism: Rhodococcus sp. I2R (assembly GCF_020889545.1). Taxonomy (NCBI): domain Bacteria; kingdom Bacillati; phylum Actinomycetota; class Actinomycetes; order Mycobacteriales; family Nocardiaceae; genus Rhodococcus; species Rhodococcus sp. I2R. Next base: position 28,503 of record NZ_JAHUTG010000011.1, on the reverse strand, counting down.
TTGTGGTTAGATAGGCAAATCGCAATATCGCGATTTACAGATGGAGGATTCTCGATGAACCAAACGAAGCGGGTTGCCGTCGTGGTCGGCGCCAGAGGTGTGATCGGCAGCAATCTCGTGCGGCACCTCCAGAGCAGCGGGGACTGGGATGTAGTCGGCGTTTCCCGACGCGGAGGCGATGATGGACCGAGGCTACGGCATATTTCCGTCGACCTACTCGATGCCGAGGGCACTCGCCGGAAGTTGTCGCCGCTGACCGACGTCACCCACATTTTTTACGCCGCATTCCAGGACCGGCCAACGTGGACCGAGCTGGTTCCTCCGAATGTGGCGATGCTCGTCAATGCTGTTTCAGCCATCGAAGCGGTGTCGCCCGGTCTCGAGCATGTAAGCCTGATGCAGGGTTACAAGGTGTACGGAGCCCACCTTGGACCGTTCAAAACGCCTGCCCGGGAGAGCGATCCGCCGCACATGCCTCCTGAGTTCAACGTCGACCAGCAACAATTCCTGGAAACTCGCCAACGTGGCAAAGCGTGGACGTGGTCAGCCATCCGCCCCTCGGTGGTGTGCGGTTTCGCCCTCGGTAATCCGATGAACCTGGCGTTGGTGATCGCCGTCTACGCCACCCTCTGCAAGAAGCTCGGCGTTCCTTTTCGCTTTCCAGGTGCGCCCGGTGCCTACACGTCCCTCATCGAGATGACGGACGCCGGGTTGCTGGCCGAAGCCACGGTGTGGGCAGCAACGACACCCGAGTGTGCAAACCAAGCATTCAATATCAACAACGGCGATCTCTTCCGCTGGAACGATATGTGGCCGCGTATCGCGTCCTACTTCGAGCTCGCGACTGCGCCTGCGCTACCGATGTCGCTGGACGTCGTCATGGCTGACAAGGAGCCGGTGTGGGATGCAATCGTTGCAGAAAACGGTCTGGCCGAGACCCCGTATTCCGATGTGTCTTCCTGGGCATTCGGCGATTTCGTGTTCGCCTGGGACTACGACGTCATGGCCGACGGTTCCAAAGCACGTCGCCTCGGCTTTCATCGGTTCGTCGACACCGAGGCAATGTTCGTAGACATCTTCGACGACCTGCGAAAGAGAAAAATCATCCCGTGACGTTGCCACCCTTCGGGGGCGCGGAGATCCCGTCGTACATGACCCGTCTGATGGCGGTGCCCAGGCGCTCCTGTGCGGCCGGGTCGGGTTCCCTCAATGCGGCAAGAACCCCCGAGAGAATCATGCCGTTGATGGCCCGGGCAGTGGACGCGATGTCGAGATCGGTGCGTAGGTAGCCGATGTCGACGCCGTGTTCGAGGTAGCCGGCAGTCAGTCCTACAGCGAATTCGTGGAAGTCCAGCACGCGTTCGCGCATGTCGGCGTCGATTCCGGCGGCTTCGAGTACGAGGAAGCGTGCGACTCTGGGATCCGAGCCGAAGACCGAGGTGAGGGCGTCGCCGATTCGTGCGGTTTGGCGACGGTAGTCGGCCAGGCTGCTCGCTGCCTCAGGGGCGTTTTCGGCCGTCAGTGACGCGACCACTCGCTCGATGAGATCGGTGATGACGTGGTCGACGATGTCGCGCTTGTTCTCGTAGTACCGGTAGAACGTGCCGTGGCCGATGCCGAGACGTGCGGCGATGTCTGCGATCCCGGTGGCGTGATAGCCGCGCTCGGTGAAGCACTCGAATGCAGCTTCGACGATTTCCCGTCGTAACTCCTGCTTCTTCCGCTCGGCCCGAGTCCGAGGTGAACCCACTGTCATGGCCCCAGCCTATTGCACTGGACGCAAAACTGACATACCGTTCCGAAAGTGACGTCAGATACTGGCTCGCGCGGTCTCACGCCGACTGACCGGCACGCTCACCTCGATCCCTAGGAGATCTTCATGGCCACGGACTATGACGCCATCATCATCGGCGCCGGATTCGGCGGCATGGGCGCCGCCATCCAGCTCAACAGGCTCGGTCACCACAACCTGCTCATCCTCGAGCGCGAGTCGGATCTCGGCGGAACTTGGCACGTCAACCGGTACCCGGGACTGGCCGTCGACATCCCCTCGTCCACGTACTCCTATTCGTTCGAGCCCAACCCGTACTGGTCGCGGCTCTTCGCGCCGGGTTCGGAGCTGAAGAACTATGCCGATCATGTCGCCGAGAAATACGGTCTGCGACGGCTCATGCGCTTCGACACCGTCGTCGACGGCGCCTCGTGGGACGAAGACAATGCCCACTGGACCGTGAGGTGCCGCGGCGGTGCGCAGCTGACCGCGAAGTACCTGGTTACCGCAACCGGGTTTCTGTCCCAGCCGAAGGTGCCCGACATCGACGGCATCGATACCTTTGCCGGCAAGATCATCCACACCACCGACTGGGACGACACTTACGACCTGACCGGCAAGCGCGCCGCCATCATCGGCACCGGGGCGACCGCCGTCCAACTCATCCCCGAGGTCGCCGAGAAAGCCGCCGAACTCACCGTCTACCAGCGCACGCCGATCTGGGTGAGTCCGAAGCCCGACGCCACCATCCCTGCCCTCGTGCAGAAGACCTTTGCAGCACTTCCGTTGACGCAGCGAATCGTGCGCCTCATCGGTACGTCCATTCTGGAGATGATGATGGTCTCCGGCGTACTGCACTACAAGCAGTTGCCGCTGGTGAACAAGCTGGGCGAACTGTGGTGTCGAGCCCATCTCTCGCGGCAGGTGCGGGACCGAGAGCTCCGCCGAAAGTTGACCCCGGACTACTCCTTCGGATGCAAGCGCCCGACCTTTTCCAATGACTACTACCGCACGTTCACGAAAGACCATGTGAGCCTGCAGACCTCATCGATCGAGAGCGTGGACGCCGAGGGTATCCGCACCGCCGACGGCACCAGACGCGACATCGACGTGCTGGTGCTGGCCACCGGATTCAACCTTTGGGACGTCAACTTTCCGGCGATCGAGATCATCGGTCGCGGCGGCCGCAACCTTGGTACCTGGTGGCGCGAGAACAGATTTCAGGCCTACGAGGGGATCGCGGTTCCGGAATTCCCCAACTTCGTCTCCCTCAACAGTCCGTACTCCTATTCGGGGCTATCGTATTTCACGACGATCGAGTCCCAGATGAGGCACATCGACCGACTGTTCACCGCGATGCAGGACCGTGAGGCGACGGTCTTCGAGGTCACCCATCATGCCAACGACGACTTCCTGGAACGGATGACGGCGAAGGTCGGCAACTCGGTTTTTGCTCTCGGCCAATGCGCTACGGCCAACAGCTACTACTTCAACCAGCACGGCGAGGCGACACTGCTCCGGCCGAGCTCCACGCTCAGCACCTACCGTCAGGCAAGCAGTTTCCCGCTCGACGATTACGACTACGCCTGAGGGGCGGGTCGGTTGTACGCCACTTGCGTAGAGAGTCTTCAACGCAACCGGTTCGGTGTGCATGGCACAGACCGAGCAGTAGGTTGAGCGTGCTAGCGTCCTGGCATCTTCGGGGGAGGGGCTGCGGTGAGCTTGAAAATGCGTTTGGTCCGCATAGTGGGGTTGTTCGGGGTGTTGGCGTTTGCGGGTTTTATGTTGCCGAATCTGGGTCCCGGGGATCCAGGGACGTATGAGGGGGTGGCGTCTCCGGCTACGACGTCACTGCCGGTGCCGTCACAGCATCTCCCATCGTCGACGTCTGCTCCGGGGTTGCCGCCGGGTTTCCCGTCGATGCTGTTTCCGCCGCCGGAGGTGGAGGTAGCGGAGGGTGATCCGATTCCGATCAACACCAAGTTCGGCGTGAGCTACACGGTCCCGGGAGATTGGCGAAACTCGTCGCGGGGAGTCACCGGATGGAACACCGACTTCGGCAGCGTGGTGTACGGCGGCGTCGCGATGTACGACTACGACTATTGCCCAGAGCATCGAGACGGTGCCACGAAGGCGCTTACTGGAATGACCGGCAGAAATGGGGTCGATATCCCGACGGCTGCATTCGAGGCAAGCCGTGACGCCGAGATTATTTTTCGTAGCAAGCCTGGTGATGATGTCGTGATCGAGTACTCGGAGCCCGTGGATTTCGAGATCGACGGCGCACCTGCGGTTCGGTACTCGGCACAGATATCGAACATGACGCAGAAGTTCGACTGTGATCCCGTCGAAGCCACTTTCGATGTTGTTGCGACAGAGGGTTTCTCCAACGCGACCGTTGCAGTGTTCATGGTGCAAACTGATCGACGAGTAGAGGGCGCACTGAGCGAGACCGAAGTCGAGCAGATAATTTCGACTCTGCGCCGGGAACAATAGGGGCTGACAGTGAGCGCGGAGACATTTTACGCTGAACCAAACCACATCTCAGGCCTCGGCCGGTTGGCATCCGAGATTGGTTCGGAGACGCTCGCGGCACACAGATACTTCAACGAGCATGCGACACCGCTCGGTGATTGGCAAGGTGAGGTGTTCCATTCTCTGCTGGAGCCCTTCGACGCTCTGCGCGACATGTGGCGCGGTCGGCATGTTGGCCTGTCGTCGAACTGCATCGAAATCGGAGACCGGCTCAACACTGCGGCCTGGCTGTACGTGGACCAGGAGAACAAGAACTACGACGTACTCAACGCACACACACAGCTTCTGCCGAAGGAGTTGCCCGGTGCAGATCGAGGGAGTTCCTCTCACGCTGCGGTAGGCGTCGTCGTGCTCTATTCCGACCCCGAGGATTACGGGCACCCCGATGGAATCGATTACCCCTCGCCCGCCACCTTCCCGGACGATGTGGCCGAGGTTATCGCCGATGCGGCCGGCTGGCTGGGCGATGTGGATGACGCAATCGAAGAGATCGTCGGACGCAGCCCGCTCCGAGAGTTGATCGAACCGCTGGGAGGAAACTGGAACGACCTGCGGCGCCTCGGAGCGGCCTACCGGATTGCCGGCGAGGCGATGGAAAGCGGAGGTACGGCTCTGGAACGGGGAACTGCCCGTGTCGACGAGTTCTGGGACGGGATGGCCGCTGTCGCCTACGAGGATTACGCAGCGAAGCAAGTTGATGCGATGCGCTGGGAGGGCTCGTGCGGTCGGGTCATCGAGGCTGTTGCCGAGCGCGCTGCGGACGAGATCCGGCGCTCGGTACACACCCTGGTCTCCACCATCCGTCGGTTCCTCGAGGAGGAAATCGATTTGACGAGTGGTCTCAATGTTCTGAAGTTTTTGTCGAAGAAGGTTCCGTACGTGGGCTGGGCCTATCAGATCTTCACGGTGTACGAGATCATCCGCAAGGGAATGGACTTGTGCGACAAACTCGTCGAACAAGTCCGTGTGGTTACTGACGCGTTCAAGGAGTTCCTGTCCCTGGTTGCAAGCCCCAGCGGGTATCTGAACGATCAGTTCGAACGGAAGTTGGCACCGGTTACCGAAAAGATCGAGGACGCGAAGCTTCTGTGGGATGTCAAGGTCACCGCTGACGCCCGCCCGGTATACGACCTCCCCGAAGGCCCGTATTCGATCGGCGTAGGCGATGAACCTTGGGCGGACGCATGACCGAACCCACGGATCCGCTGCTTCGGGAGGCGATGAGGACGATGGCCGATGCGTTGGACCGCCTGTCCGACGCGCGCGCCGAAGTCGAACGAACCCCGATGCCCTCGTTCACCGAGCCGCGGGTCGCGGACAGTTCGCTGATGTACTTTCTCGCTTCTCGTCCCGAAGCGTCACCCGAATTGCGGGCATACGCCGAACGCGTGAGCCTGGGAGAGTGCAGGTGGCAGGACATCGACACCGCATGCGTTCCCTTGCCTCCCGAGGTACTCGAACTGAAGCGCGAGCCGCTGCTCGTCTGGTTTCCGCCATCACAAGAGCCGCCTCCCGACGACGAAGAGCCGTATACGATTCCGTGGCAGTAGCCGAACCGGAATCCTTGCTGACGTGCGAGGGCGCTCGACACTGGGGTGGTCCCGAGCACGCCCTTGTCGATACCGAGACCGGCCATGCTCAGCGCCGCGGAGGGCCGTACCCGGATCGATATCCATACACACCCGAGTCGCTGGCTATTGTGTTCGCCATGGCCAAAGAACGTGATCAGCCCGAGTCCGCGGTAGATGGACGAACCGTGCGGTGGGCCGATCACAAAGCGGAGCGTCGGACGCGCATTCTTGACGCCGGCGTCGCTGTCATCGGCGAGAAGGGGCCTGACGTCGGGGTCGAGACGATTGCGCGACGGGCCGGCGTCCCACGGTCCGTGGTGTATCGAGTGTTCAAGGATCGTTCCGACCTCGATGAGCAACTGCGCGTGCGGATTCTGGGTATTCTGCTCGATCGCCTGGCCGTGGACCCCATGGGAACCATCGGGGAAGCTGTCGCCGACGGAGTGGACAGCTACTTGAGCTGGGTGGTCGAGTTTCCGCAGCTGCACCTGTTCCTTGGTATCGGCTCGGCCAGTCGCCGGACCGAGGGGTCGCGGACGGTGACGGGCGCGAAAACCGCTGTGGCGGTGAAGGTGACGGCCGTGTTCGACATGAACCTGCGCGCACGCAACGCCGATCCGGCACTGGCCGAAACTTTGGCGTTCGGGCTGATCGGACTCATCGATCACAGCGTCAACAGGTGGCTCGCCAACCCCGAGCGGGCCATCGACGAGCAGCAGCTGGCCGAGTTCTTGAAACTGTCCATCTGGCAAGTAGTGGACGGGGTGGCCAAACGCGAGGGGATCGAGATTCGACCGAGCGATCCGGTCATCTACTCGTAGCGCATCAGGTCAGGCAGCCCTGGTGGCGGGTTCGCTGCGATAGCGCGATGGCCGACCGTCGATACGCATGGCCTTCCACACTCGACGCGAGAAGCGATTCATCAGTCCCAGCTCGCCGCAGAGCATGCGCACGTCACCGAACATGTCGCGCAGAACCTTGCTCGAGTGCTCGCTGTCCCACCACACCTCGTCGACGACCTCTTTTGGAATGTCTAGGTCGCGCCGCATCTTTCGGGTGGGTTTGAGGATGGCGTCGCACAGTACGCGCATGACGATCGGGGTCGCGACGCCCATCACGGCCCGTTGCCGCGAGCTCAGCTTGGGTGCCTTGTATTGCAGGTATTGGTGCGCGAAACCGATGTGCCGCGCTTCCTCTGCCACGTGGATCTGCATGATCCGAGTGACCAGTGGGTGACGCTCATGGCCGCTGCGCAGCATGGTCTTCTGCACATGGTCGATCGGCTCCTCGCCCGCCAGGACGCCGACGAAGAATCCGAACGGGAGTGGGCCGGCAGCCAGGGGCATGATCGGTGCTAGTTTTCGGAACCATCGCGGCCCGCCGGCAACGTCGATGCCCATGCGGTTGACCAATTCCTGGAACATCTGAGTGTGGTGGCACTCCTCGGTCGCTTCGTGTGTGGAGTAGCGAAATTCCGGTGAGTTGTTCGGCAGCGAGAGCGCGTAGTGCATGAGGCCGCTGATGAGGATTTGCTCGAACTGCAGACCGACCTTCATGGTGTTGGCCTGCATGTACATGCCGATCTCGATCTGCCGCTGTAGTGGCAGCGACCGGTACCACGTGGTGGCGCCAAGGGGGTCGAACGACGGCAGGACCCAGCGTGGATCGTCGGCAATCACCGCGTAATCGGGGTCATCCCAGTCGATGTCGACGAAGGCGTCGAAATGTTTGTGCACCGAGGCGGTGGAGAGCGTCTGCAGGGTCTGCTCGTACGCGATTCGCGTTGTGCTCGCAGTCATGGTGACGAGGTCCTTCCGAGCGAGACTATCGCCCAAACATCTACATTGGACAGGATGTCTCATTCACATTAGTGCAACACGCTGTCACAGACAACCGTCCTTGACGAGCTAGAGCATCCTCCCTAAAGTCGATTTCGAATCGAGATTGACTACCGGGCGTCTCGACTGCGAGTGGGGAGCGGGACACATGGCGCAACGGGACGCGACGGTAGCCATCGTGGGCGCGGGGATGTCGGGGTTGTTCGCCGCCCGTGAGCTGCATCGTCAGGGAATCGACGTGCTGGTTCTCGAAGCAGCGGATCGGCTCGGGGGTCGCGCGTTGACCGAGACGACCGTGCTCGGATCTCGAGTGGACCTCGGCGGCCAGTGGATCGGCCACGATCACCATCGCGTGACTGCGCTCGCCGCCGAGCTCGGCGCCACCAAGTACGCCATGCACACACGAACGCTGCCGCAGGCGATCGACGGAGACCGCACCCTGTCGATGCTGTCTCCTGAGGGGCTCGAAGCCACCGCGTGCTTGACGATCGTTGCTGCGCTCTCCGAGTTCGGAGGGACCGAACGCTGGGGCGATAGCACCGTGCAGTCGTGGCTGGACCACGTTCCGGGGGCCAGTGTTCGTCGTCTGCTGGAGGTGATCGCGCAGATCTCCTGGACCGTCGACCTGGACCGGTATTCCGTCGATTCGTTGGCGAAGATGATTCGGCGAGAGGGTGGCATCAAAGACATGCTGTCGACGTCCGGCGGCGCGCAGGAGTCTTTGCTCGTCGAGGGGATCGGAGCGCTCATCGACGGCATGGCCGCGGAGCTCGGACCGCGTGTGCGCACGGGGAGCCGCGTCACCGCGATCGTTCGCGACGACAGCGGGGTGACGCTCCGAACCTCCTCCGGTGAGGTGCGAGCTGCGAAGGTCATCGTCACGGCTGCGCCGCCGATGGCGCGAAAGATCGAGCACCAACCTGCTCTCCCGCCGGGGCGGGTAGCGCTGGAGGAGAACACGTCCATGGGGTCGGTGTACAAGGCGATCGCGGTGTACGACGAGCCCTTCTGGCGCGAAGGCAAGGGCGGGGAGTTCATCATTCTGGACCGACCGGGCGGGGGAGTCTTCGACACCAGCCCCGTCGGCGGGCCGGGTCACCTGTGCTTTCTCGCGGGCGGACCATCAGCGCGGGAGATGTCCCAGCTCGACGCGCAGGCTCGTCGCGAGGCCGTTCTCGCGCCACTGGCGCGGCACCTCGGATCCAGGATTCTCCAGCCGGCGGGTTGGCACGAGAAGTCTTGGCACTTGGACGAATTCGTCGGTGGCGGATACTCGGCGGTGCCCGATCCGGGGATGAGCGAGTTGCGTCTGCCGATGTGGTCCGAACCGATCGGCCACATTCACTGGGCGGGTACCGAGACGGCCGACGACCATGCTGGGTACTACGAGGGTGCCATCGAATCCGGGTCCCGGGTAGCGCGCGAGGTGGCGGCGGCGCTCACGGCGAATACGACGCGAGGTACGCGGTAACCATCCGTCGCGCCTCGTCGATGGTCGCCTCGTCACCCTCGGGCACGCGGAAGGCTACCTCGAAGATGCGGTCACCGGCCTCGTAGGAAAGGTGCACGGCAAGCAGTGGGGTGTCCGGACGGACGAGTTCTCGGTCGATGAGGAGGCGCAGGATGCGCGCGCTGCGGGCCTCGTCGGACGCGTCTGTGGGTACCTCGAGGTTCGAACCGCGGCCCGAGAACCAGAGTTGAACGATGCTCGGGTACGACCGGAAGTAGGCGACCACCGCGTCGACCACCGCGTCGACGGCCTCGCCGAGCGTGCACGGCGGTAGGGCATCGAGGGCGCCGATGATTCGCCCGTCGAGTGCGCGGGTGTGCCGTGCCATGAGCTCCGCCTCGATCTGGAACCGGTCGGCGAAGTAGTGGTAGACGGAGGCGGTGGGAATGCCTGCGCGCTCTCCGATGGCCTTGAGGGTGGCGCCCTCGTAGCCCTGCTCGGCGAGCAGCTCTTCTGCGGCGGCGAGCAGCGCCTTCACGCGTTCTGCCCCTCGGCGTTGGACGCCGGTCGAACGGCTCTGAGTCGAGGTCCGCGCCGCCTGCTTCTTCGAACCGGACGTGGTAGTCGAAAACTCGATCACGATTCGAAACGGTATCAGCAGCTGCGCGTCGGCGGTCACTCGTAGGTTTACAAATTTCTAGATTTGTCTATCAAAATTACAAAATGGCTGTATTGTCTAGTCAGAAGTGATCGCACTCACCAAGGAGGAACCGATGACGACATCGAATGTCGAACATCAGGCGGAGGCGCCGACCGACGCCTGGCGCGACCGCAAGCGCTATCTGTGGCTGATGGGCTTGATCCCACCGACCGCGGTGTTCGTCGCCACCGGTTTGGTGTGGGCGTTCAACCAGCTCGGCTGGACAGCTGTGTCCCCCGTTTGGTGGTGGATCGGCGCGCTGCTCGTCTACGGACTCCTTCCCGTTCTCGACCGCTTCTTCGGACCCGACGGGCAGAACCCGCCCGACGAGGTGATGGAGCAGCTCGAGAACGACAAGTACTACCGCTACTGCACCTACGCCTACATCCCGTTCCAACTCACCTCCCTCGTGCTCGCGTGCTACCTGTGGACGGCGGACAACCTGAGCTGGCTCGGCATCGACGGTGGACTCGGCCTGATCTCGAAGATCGGGCTCGCCATCAGCGTCGGCGTCATGGGCGGCGTCGGCATCAACACCGCGCACGAGATGGGCCACAAGAAGGACAGTCTGGAGCGGTGGCTCTCGAAGGTCACTCTGGCCCAAACGTTCTACGGACACTTCTACATCGAGCACAACCGCGGCCACCACGTCCGCGTCGCGACGCCGGAGGACCCCGCCAGCGCAAAGTTCGGTGAGAGCTTCTGGACCTTCCTGCCGCGCAGCGTGTGGGGCAGCCTGAAGTCCTCGTGGGAACTCGAGCAGCAACGCATGCAGCGAGTCGGCAAGAGCACGTGGAGCATCCACAACGACGTACTCAACGCCTGGTTGATGTCCGTGGTTCTCTATGCGGTCCTGATCGCGGTCTTCGGTCCGGTCGTGTTGCCGTTCCTCATCATTCAGGCGATCTACGGATTCTCGCTGCTGGAGACGGTGAACTACCTCGAGCACTACGGCCTGCTGCGGCAGAAGAAGGACAACGGCCGGTACGAGCGCTGCGCGCCGGAACACAGCTGGAACTCCGATCACATCGTGACCAACATCTTCCTTTACCACCTGCAGCGTCACAGTGATCACCACGCCAATCCCACTCGGCGGTACCAGGTCCTGCGCAGTATGGAAGGCGCACCCAACCTGCCCAGTGGCTACGCGAGCATGATCTCGCTCGCCTACTTCCCACCGATCTGGCGCAAGGTGATGGATCACCGCGTCCTCGATCACTACGACGGCGACATCACCCGCGTGAACATCCAGCCGTCCAAGCGCGCGAAAATTCTGCGGAAGTACGGAGCACAGGTATGAACGAGTCGATGCCTGAATCGATCGCGATCATCGGTGCCGGCGCAACAGGTTTCACCGCAGCCAAGACGCTGCGCGAGAAGGGGTTCACTGGAATTGTCACCCTGATCGGTGACGAGCATGCGCAGCCGTACCGACGGCCGGCTGTGTCCAAGGAACTCCTCGCCGGCACCAAGACCATCGAGCAGGTTCTGCTCGGCGCGCTCGCGGACGAGATCGCCTTCCGTCACGGCGATACGGCGGTGTCGATCTCGGCGGGCGAGGTGGTCCTCGACAGCGGAGATCGCGTCCCCTTCGATGCCCTACTGCTCGCCACCGGTTCCCGTGCCCGGCAACTCGATCATCTCGACGGCGCGCCCGTCTTCACCCTGCGCACCGCGTCCGACATCGAACCGCTGCGCGCCGAGATCCGCCGGACCGGTTCGCTCCTGGTCATCGGCAGCGGACTGATCGGGTGCGAGGCGGCAGCGGTCGCCCGCGAACTCGGCGCCGAGGCAACGATTCTGTCCGCGGACATGCCGTTGAGTCGAATTGTGCCACCGGCTATTTCGGAGCTCTACCTGAACCTGCACGCAGAGAAGGGCGTCGCCATCCACACCGGCGTCACCGTGGCCGCGGTGGAAAAGCTGCCCGACGGCACCGTCCGCGCAATCGCCGAGGACGGCCGCAGCTGGGAGGCGGGCACGGTGCTGGTGGCCGTGGGGTCGGTAGCCAATGCCGAACTCGCCGTAGCCTCGGGCATCGAGACCCGCGCGGGCATCGTCGTCGACGCGCAGATGAGGACGTCGTCGTCGAACATCTACGCGGCCGGCGACGTCGCCGAGGTTCCCAACACGATTCTCGGTGGGACCTATCGCAGTGAACATTGGAACGGCGCGATCGATCAGGGCGCGGCTGCGGCGCGTTCGATGCTCGGCATCGGCACTGACGGTCTGGATGTTGTCGACGGCCTCGACGTTCCGTGGGGATGGTCCAACCAGTACGGAGTGAACCTGCAGTTCGCCGGTTGGACCGGAGCAGACGACGACTACGTGGTTCGCGGTTCGATCGCCGACCGGCGTTTCACCGCGTTCGCGTTGCGCGGCGACAAGCTGGTTGGAGCTGTCGGCATCGGCCGGCCCAAGGACATCAGAGCTGTGCGAGCACTGGTCGCGGACCAGCGCCCGGTCGACCGAGCGTTGTTGGCCGACGACAACGTGGACCTGACCGCGGTCACCGTGCCCCTCAGTGGCGTCAGAGAATGAACCCGATCGTGAGGAGCACGAGAGCCAGCAGGGGAGTTGTGCCCTGCACGATGGCTGCGCGTTTCTTGTCGGGCGAGGTCACCAAGAGCACGATCGCTGCCAGCAGCATCGAACCCGTACCCGCGAAAATGAGCGCGGCTCCGGCTGCGGTCGCGTCGATGAGCACGGCGACGATGCCCACTGCCGTGACGACCGCCAAGAAGAGGTTGTAGAAACCCTGGTTGAAGGCCATCTCTTTGGTGGCTTCAGCTTGTTTGACGCTGGTACCGAATGCCGTGCGGGTGCGCGGTGCGGTCCAGAGGAACGATTCGAGCACGAAGATGTACACGTGCAGCGCGCTAGCGAGTGCGGCGAAAATCAGACCGGCGGCGATCATGTGAAGCCCTTCTGCGGTGCGAACGGACACGTCACCGTATCGCAGGAGGTGCTCGGGGGAGGTCGACTCCTGTCGTGCGCGGCCGGGTGGGTGGGCGGATCTGCGGCTGAGCGGGTTGGAGCGTGCAGATTTAACCTCCTATTGTGCGCCTGAGCGGTCCGTAGACGCACAATAGGCGGTTAAATCCGCGGGCGGGGGCGACTATCGGCGCCGACGGATGGCCCACCCCGCCACACCGGCAGCCACCGCGGCGGCGACGCCGGCGCCTACCCAGATCGCGGTTGGGCCCGGAAGAAGCCCGTTGTCTGCCTCGGCGCGTTCAGCGGCGGTGACAACGTGTGGCTCCCCGAACGTGGAAGCACCCGCAGTCGGATCGACATGTCTCCTTCGGCTTTCATCGACCATTCACTTGCCGACTCACGCCGCAGATCTACAGATCCAACCCTGGCGCCGACGCGAGGTCGACGAGTGAGTCGACGTCGATTCCGTCACCGAAGCCGAACTGCACGACCGTGTTCGACGGCCGGAGCACCCTCAACCGCTCGGATGGTTGATCGCCACTCGCGAACTCGTCGGTCCAACCGGTGACGACGGTGCCGTCGGGCGGGGTTGTTCCGCTCACGCCAGGACTGTCCGACACCTCGGCGTCGCGCCACTCGGTGTTCTCCTCGACCGAGATTTCGACGGTCAACTCGGTTGTACCGGCGGGTGTTTCCACGTTCACTCTGTTGCAGGCACTTCCACTGCCGTACGACCCTGGGACCAGGTCTCCTATGGGCCGGTCGGTGCGCGCAGCAGGGAAGGAGATGGCCCACTGGTCCGCCAGTGCTGCGCCGAGGCGTTCGACCACATCCTTCGAAAGCGGAGGCACTGGGTTCTCCCGCGACGACCGGCAGTCGTGACGCGGCGGTGGCGTTCCATCGGGGACTTGTGCACTCACACGCAATTCGGGGTTCGAGACGATATCGCGGAGTTCGTCGACCTCCAGCGGAAGCGCCGAATCTTCTCCTTCGCTGGTCGTTCTCGCACTGACGAGAGTGTCCGCGAAGTACGCGATCGCTGTCCGGTGATGTGTCGACACCCCGTCGTATTCGGAGACCGCATCCAGCGTATCGACGACGGTGCCGTCGGGAAGCGTCGTTCGTTCGTCGACCCGCCCTTCGGTACACGGCGGTACCTCACCGTCCCACGCCTCGGCCGACACCCTCAGCGAAGCATCGGTACCGCCGCGACCGACGACGCCGGAGGCCGTACTGTCGCCGCCGATGTCCTCGACCGTGATTCCGTTCCCGATCGTGGCGTCTTTCGGGTAGATGTCCATCGGCTGGAACACCAAGGACTCCGAAGGGGCAGCGAACTCCAACTCCACATCGGTGGGCAATGATTCGATCAACGCATCCGACATCGCCGACGCCTTCGCTGCCGTCAGCCAGGGGTAATCGGGTTGTCGTATGTACCCATGTAGGAGCCGATAGTGAAGGAGAACCCCTCCCCGGCGGGGAAGACCACCTCGCAACCAGGTATGGCCTCGACGTCGGGCTGCGGATGGTTGGTCACACCGGCAACCACCATTCCGACGGCCACGACCGCCGCCACGACCGCGACGTCGATCCACACCCCACCGCGTCGCATCTTGGTTCGCACCAGAGGAGCCTATCGGTCAGCTGCGGTACTCCCACTGCAAGCGCCCCTCGACGATCTCGTGACGCCACCCACCAGCGAAGGGCGCTCCCGTCTCGAGGCTTTCGGCGAGGTTCGCGAGTAACGCGCTGATGGAGATCCACTGTGGCCCTCCGCCATCGGAATCCACTTTGTCGAAAATGGTCACACAGCCGTACAGCTCGCCCGGGCGGGTGTCGACGAACAGGAAGTTTCCGTCCAGTCCTGCGATCGGAATGAACTCGTCGAGGAAAGTCCACGCAGCTTTGCCTGCGGTGCCTTCGATCACCCGCGTCGGATCGTTCTGCGCGTCGCCGCTCTGCCATATGTCGGTCATCAGTGCCCGCTCGTCGAGCATCGCGTCGAGACCGAACAGCTCGTGCTGGGGGAACAGCGCCATCCACGGCTCACGCGGAAGCCCGTCGACGCATCGGAACAATTCGACGAGCTCGCTGGGCCACTCGACGCCGGTCTGCTGCGCGACCTCGGCGATGCGTTCGTCATCGGCGCCAGTGATGATGAAGTTCGGAATCGTCTTGCGAAACCACGCGGCAATTCGATCCCACTGCTGCCTCACATCGGACGACGGCGTCGAGTAGCGCACAGGCGGGCGCGCTGCGCGGGTGGCAGTAGCCGCTGCACGCTCTACTGCGGCGTGCCGTTCACCTTCGATCGCGTCGAGAACGAACTGCGTCAGGTCTGCCTTCGATGCCGCCGGGTCTCCGAAACCCCTGACCCAGGCAAACTCGGACCCCAATGCCACGAAGATGGGTGACAGCGGCCCGGCTTCGGCGGTCTCCCGATGCAGAAGGTCGAGGCCCGTATCGATGATCACGCGCAATGCATCGGCGCGCGTCGCCTCGCGCCCAATAATTGCAACGGACCGACCCGGTGTCGAGGTGGGGCACGCGACTTCCCATCGCACGGCATCGTCGGTATCGGTCGGCGTTTCCTCCGGTGCCACTATGCGGCGGGGGCGCCCTTGTTCGTCCAGCATCATCGCAGGAGTGAGCTCGAAGAGGTGCTGTTCCAGCCCGGTGTCTTCGCGGAAGCGTCGAAACACTCGATAGGTGACCTTGGAGGGCAGGATGATCTGCGCGAGGTCGACGAACTCCTCGTGCACCACCCCGTCGGGTGTCTCGACCCGCAACGGTGCCACTGCGTCGAATGTCCCCGACGCTTCGAGGGTCCACCCCTTCGGCACGTGGTCGGTGGGCGGACGGTAGGCCATATCGATGGTCACGGCGACCTGTCCGGGGCTCGACGCACTCACCGACACACCTGTGGGCGACGCCGACACCACCGACACCGGGCTCGGAACGGCGCGCACCCTCTCGCCCGTCGACACCAGCGTGTACCAACCTTTGGGGACCGCGATGTTCGCCGTGTTCACGATGTCCGAATCTACTTGCCAGCGGACCGACTCGCGGGTGGGGGCGGCTGTCCGCGCCACTGGGAGGTTGGCTCGGCGCACTACCACTCCGACCTCGTTCGATGCCCATGTCCGATTTATGTCGGTATCGTGGATTCATGGGCAGCAGCACCATCGACGACGGCTCGCACCAAGGTGGCGGCCGCCGACGTTGGCGTGCGGGCGACGGCATGACGGCCATCGGCGTGGTGTTGGGAATTCTGCTGCTCGTGGGCTTGCTGGTGCGATTCTGGGTGCTGATTCTCGCGGTCGTGATCATCGCTATCGCGGTGTGGCTGATTCACGACAGCAGGGTGCAGCGGCAGGTCCGCCGCGATCTGGAAGAGCAGCGGCGAGCCGATCTCCGATCACGCGCCGACGCCGAACATCAGGCCTTCCTGCGTGGCGAGCGCCGCGGGCTGTACGGGCAGTACGAACCGCCGGAGGTATGAGGGATCGACGCGTTGGTCGGGGGTTCGGCTCACTGCGGCCAGACGAAGATGACGAGCACCAACCACGGTTCGCTCGAGAGGCGACCACTCACTACGCACGCTAAAGTCCTGGGCATGTCACGAACGCTTCGTCGGTGGAAAACCCGCGCGCTGGCTGTTGCTGCGGCCGCTTGCCTTGCGGCAGGCTCCGGCCTCATCGTCGGCCCATCGGCCGTTGCGGCGCCCGGATCCGGATACGGCTTCGCCGCGGGCGGGACACTGCTCACGTTGCCGCAGGGTGAGTTGGACCGCGAGCTCGAAGCAGCCGCAGGCCTTGGCGCCCAGTGGCTACGCGTCGAGGTCAGTTGGCGAAACGTAGAACCGCAGCTCGGTGTCTTCGATTGGTCCAACGTCGACCGCGTGATCGACTCCGCGAACCGCCACGGTTTGCAGGTACTCGGACTCGTCAGTTACGCACCCTCGTGGGCTCAAGTACCCGGACCGTGGACGTTGACGCCGGGTGGTCGCCCGGCGGACCCGCAGGCATTCGGCAACTTCGCAGGTCGAGCGGCTGCTCGCTACGCGTCGACGGTCACCCACTGGGAAGTGTGGAACGAGCCGAATCTCCCCTTGTTCTTCTCACCCTTGCCTGACGTCGACGCCTACGCCGCAATCTTGCAGGCGTCGTACGGCGCGATCCATGCGGCGGTTCCCGGAGCGACCGTGATCAGTGGCGGGGTTGCAATCGGAAACAACACCGGCGTCACGGTAGCGCCGGAGACATTCGTCGAAGAACTGTACAAGCGTGGGGCGGCTGGCTACACCGACGCAATCGCAGTGCACCCCTACACATTCCCGTACACCCCGTACGATGACCAGCTCGGAAACTGGGACGATGTCGCGGCTGTGCGAGATGTCATGGTGCGCAATGGTGATGCTGGAAAGAAGATGTGGATCACCGAGTTCGGTGCGCCGACAGGGGTCGCACCTGATGCGGTGAGCGACGTTCATCAAGCCCGCATTCTCGCCGACGGAATCTCGGCGTCGGAGGGGCTCGACTTCACTGGCCCGGTCTTCCTCTATTCGATCCGAGACAACGGTCCCAACCTCGGTGATCGCGAGCAGAATTTCGGTGTGTTGAGAGGTGACTTTTCCGAGAAGCCGGCCGCGGACGCACTGCGCAACGCGAACTAGTACGCGACCACCTCCGTGCCGGTGGTGGGTGACCAGATGATCCGGCCGTTTTCGAAGTCGATTGCGCGACTAGCGGTTCCGTTGTAAGCGTATTCGTCGGTCGTCGGGAAACCGAGGTTTTCCGTATGCGCGGCAAGGATTGCTCCGTAGACAGCGTGAGTTCCTGTCGACGACTGACTGAAAATGCGGAAACCTCCAGGAATATCGAAGTCCTGGCGCCCGTTGACGAAGGGCCCCACCGGAACGTACTGCCAGTAGCGTGCAAGTCTGCCAACTTCTGGTGGCGAATTGAACCACCCGTTGTTGGTCAAGAATCGCGTGCCGTTCTCATGTTCCTGGCCGAAGCCGGCGGTGAGGGCGTACACGGGCAGTACCGGAGGCCCGAGCGCAGGGTCGGCGTTGGCGCTGAAAACCGAGCCCTCCTCCCGCTGAGGCATACCCATGCTCTGCAGTGCCTGGACGCCCCAGATCGCTGTTTTCGGAGTGTAGTCGGTGCGAACAACACCGAAGGTGTCCTCGGTGTGGTTGCTATCGGAGTTCGCATCGCGCACGGTATAGATGTAGAACGGCCCAGCATAAGAGACTTCCGTCCACTCCCTCAGTGAGGCCATCAGCAGGTCCGACTGGGCTTGTTCCGACAACACCGACGTTGGTGCTCCGTATTCGGTGATCCAGATCTTCTTGTCGCCCTCGTTATTTGCTTTCATCATTTCGTGCATCTGCAGCATTTGGCGCATTGGTGAGTTGTCGTACAGCGCCCCAAAAGAGAACGGGTGCTCGAACTCGTACGGATGGAAGGACAAAGCGTCGAAATGCCCTTTCAGTCCGGCGGCGTACATTTGGCCGAGAAAGTTGATGGCATGTACTGTTCCGTCTCCATCGAACGTGGGCCCGAGCGCACCGGCGACGACTATCGCGTTGGGATTCGCTCCCTTGATCGCTATGTAGGCTGCGCGCACCATCTGGGTATAGAAGGCAGCGTCCGGATCGGGCGAGAAGAACATACGACCGTTCGGCTCGTTCCAGATCTCGAACGACGAGATTCGACCGCTGTAGCGAGCCGCGGCGCTGGCCGCGAACGTTGCGTACAAGTCGGCAGTTCTTGGCCGAGCAGTAGGCAGTGGGTTGGACCCGTAGGCGGCCCACGGGGGGCATGACAGAAGGATTGCGAGAATCTGTAGGTTTCGGGCTCGAGCCGCGTCGACGATATAGTCCGTCATCGCCCAGTCGTAGGTCGATTGGGTGGGTTGCACGAAATACCACATGATGTCGATGCGAACGACAGTCCCTCCGGAGGCGAGAATGGCGTCGAGGGTCGCATCGATGTCGGCCTGGGTGCCGAAGAGCACGTTCGATCCGAGTGAGAAGCCCACAGGGAAGGTGTATCCAGCAGCGAGTTCGACCTCGGTCTCGGCGAGGCGCTCACGCTGATCGAAGCTGGCACCAGCGACCGCGAGCGCGCCGAGTCCGGCTACGGCAGCGGCAGCTCCGATGAATTGGCGACGGGAGGAAACGTGCATTGGTAATTCCTCTTGTTCTCTAGATCAGTGAAAGCCCTAGAAAAGCTATCAAACTACCAATTCGACCTTTTGCAAAATCGAAAGATAAGCGGAGAGATTCGTAGAATTCTTGGTGCGCGTTTCCAGTTGATTGCTTTGCATTCTTGGCTGATTGAATGGCCAATGGATACCTGCGAGCCGGTTGTTTACTATGGAAAGCTACGCCGATCAGCTGAGTGCATCGACGCACTCAGTGGTCGGTTTTATCTGCGGACAATTTCAGCCGGAAAGCCCGGGGACCACGCGATTCGACCGTATTCGAAGTCGACAACCGTCCGACCGGTCACGGGGTCCGTGTGCTCGCCTGTAACGGGGAAACCGACGGTCGAATCCCATGCCTCGAGGATCGCCCCAGCGACAACGTGCGTTCCGACGTCGGGTCGGCTGAAGACGCGGAGGCCACCTTCGGATCGCAGCTCTTGCATACCGTTTGCGAACAATCCATACGGTACGCGTTGAACAGCTCGTGCTGCCGCCGCAACCGCAGGCGGGGAGGTCGTGAACTCGCTTTGGCTGACGAATCGCGAGCCGTGCTCGAATTCCTGCCCCAAACCGTCGCCTATCCGGTACACCGGACTTACCGCGGAACCCAGATTCGGATCGGCATTCAACTGGAAGTACTCTGCTTCCGGTCTCAAGGGAATCCTCGCGGACATCAGCGCCGTCAATGCAGGCAGTGCCGGTTTGGGGCTGAAATCGCTGTGCACTACTCCGAAATTGTCTTCCGGGTCGCTCGACCCGGTATCGCCGTCGCGAACGGTATAGACGAAGAAGGGGCCGTGAAAGGCGACTTCCTGCCACTGTTGGACCGACTCGGTGATGAGTTCAGCGGCCCGCTGCTCATCGACAGCACTTGTCGGGGAGCCGTATTCGGTGATCCAGATCGGCACGGCGCCGTCGCCCCTGCTCGTCATCAACGCGTGCATCGTGATCATCTGACGCATGGGCGAATTCTCGAACAGAGTTCCATTCGCGAGCGGAGAGATGTAGTCGTACGGATGATACGAGAGCGCATCGAAGTGCCCCTGCGCACCGGCGTCGTACATCGCTTCGAGGAACTCGACCGGTGCGATGTTGATGTCGGATGTATCGGTGGCGCCCAAAGCGCCGGCGACGACGAAGGCCTCTGGGTCTGCCGCCTTGATCGCCCGGTACGCAGCAATCAGCATTGCCGTGTACAGAGCCGGGTCCGGTAGCGGCTCGAAGAAAAGTTTGCCGTTGGGTTCATTCCAGATCTCGTACTGGGTGATGGTGCCGCGGTAGCGGTCGGCGACCACGCCGGCGAAGGTCCCGTACCGCTGCGCGGACCGAGGGTGTGCCGTGTGCTTGTCGACGGCCCCCGCCCACTGGGGTGTATTGGTGATGGTTGCGAGAATCCTCAGACCGCGTGCGGCGGCGTGCTCCACGATCCGATCCATTGGGCGCCAGTCGAAATCGCCATCGAACGGTTCGGTGAACGTCCAGGAGACATCGACGCGTACCGAATCGACACCGGCGGACGCCGCGATATCGAATACGCGGGTGACGTCGGCATCCTCGGCCCACAGGATGGAAGAGCCGAGCGAGAATCCCACCACAAGAGTTGGCGTCGCGAAGCCGTCCGGCTCTTCCATGTCGGTCTCACCAGTTCGGGTGGCGCAAGCTGTGACGACGAGACCCGTCGCCGCAGCGCCGATGAATGCCCGACGGGACAGCCGTGTGTGTAGCGAACTCAGTGCCGTTCACCACCGATGCCGTCACGCACGGTCATGCGCGCCAATTCATGGCGGGCTTCTCGACGAAGTGGAACGTTGCGCTCGCGAGTACGAGTGTGATGAGCGAGACGGCTACAAGGCCCCATACGAGTCCGATGGGGGAATTCTGAACAGGTAGATGAAACCGCTCGGCCAAGATCATGACCGGGTAGTGCCAGAGGTACATCGACAGCGAGATGGTGCCGACGTATCGCAGTGGACGCCAGTCGGTGGCGACCGCGATCCAGGAGCGTTCACCTCGGGCCAGCGGGGCGATGATCAACAGGATGAGTGATGCCGCGGCGACCGAGAAGATCGTCGGTAGAAACCGCGGGTTGAGGACGAAAGCCGCGAGGCTTGCGAACGTGAACCCGAACATCGACGCGGCGAGCAACCACTGTATGCGGGCAGTGGACCAGGTCGCTGCCGCGCCGCGACCGAGGGCGACGAAGACTACCGCGGCGACCATCCCGATGGCGAAGTTGTCGGCCAGAGCGAGGAAGCTACGTGAGAGCACCGCTATCCAGTTGGGCCCCCAATACGCCTCGAGCGGTGAGTATTCGGGGTGTGCAGCTTGAAGCAGGCTCACAATGTAGTTGGTGACAACACCGATCACGAGCAGGACAGCAGGCCCGATCAGCGCCAGACGGTAAGCCGACAACTGTATACGTCCACGTAGGGCAAACGTTGCGAACCCGATGACCGGGAGCACGAGGTAGAAGCCCCATTCTGTGGTGAGTGACCACGCCGGGTTCAAACCTGTTTGCAGCGTCGAGGGAAAGAGTGACTGCGTCAGAGTGAACTGGGCCAGCAGGTTGAGCGGGTTGGTGATCATGCCGGTTCCTTCGTCGCCATCGGCCCATCCGACGGTGACAGGGCTGACGAGATACGACGCCTGCAGAACGAAGTTGCTGATTACGAAGATGAACAGGTAGCCAGGGAAGACTCGCCTCACCCTGCTGACGAAGTATTTCGCCGTGTCGGGCGCCGAAGATCCGGATTCGAGTCTCTTGATGAACGGCAGGTACAGCAGGAATCCGGACAAGACGAAGAAGAAGGTCAGTGCTTGTCCGAGAAAATCGAGGCGGGTCGCGTTGAGAATGCCCGGTGTGTAGTGCACCGCCACGTGCACGAGAATGACGCAGAGGCAGGCGAGGCCGCGTGGTCCCTCGAGTCCGGCCAGCCACATACGTTTCGCGCCCGGCGGTGTCGTGTCCCGTGGTGTCGCATCGTTGGCAGGGGGCGCCGCAACGGTGGGTTCGGTACGCCGGCGCCTAGCCATGAGCGACCTGTTCGGTTCGCACGAGCGTTTCATCCCGTTCGGGCACTATTCGATCCGCTGCGACGAAAACCAACAGCACGACGAATACCATCGTGACCGGGGCATGTGTGACGACGGGGAAGTCCAACTGCAGTGCGACGATGGCGAATCCGACAAAGGCCGCTCCCGTGACGCCCGATTCCCACGGGGACCTTCGTGCATTGCGGTGTGCGACAACGGCACCCGCGACGAGTACGAGCAGGAACGCGATGCCGACCAGAATTCCGCCGCGGTAGATCGACACGAGGGGCGAGTTGGCGACGTAGTTGGCGTTGTACCCGGCCACTTCGTCGGTGAACTCCGCGATACCCCAGCCTTTACCGAAGAGCCAGTGTCCGCTCATTGCCGCTGGGTAGTCGGCGAGAGCGGCGGCGCGATCGGTGGTGCCCTTGTCGTCCGATCCGAACGAGTTCAAGATCCGATCTCCCACGGCAGGGACGGTCAATGCGCCGGCGGCGAGCGCGATACCACCGGCGAGAATGCCGAAGCGGGCGTCGGTGCGAAGCCGCTGAAACGCGAGGTACACGAGAACTGCGACGACGACCGAGAACAATGCACTGCGGCTCAAGGTCACCACGAGCGCGCCACCGAGTACTGCGGAGAACATCAGGCGCGGCCAGCCGCGCAGCAGCGCCAGGGCAAGCGCCAGGCCGACGAAGGTGAAGATGCCGGCGACGTTGGGGTCGACGTACGTGCCGGTCAAACGAACCACCTGCGTCAGACCGTCCGAGTAGAACCGTAGATGAGTCCCTATGGTTCCCACCGTTCCGTACCCGATCGGAGACAGGTAGTTCATCCATGCGCCGGACTTGTCGAGGAAGAACATAGCGAGAGCGAATGCTGCGCCCAATCCGACGCCGTAGACGAATACCCGACCGAAGCGCTGTAGATCCGAGCGAGGAAGTCGCATGAGTGGGAAAACCACGGAGGTTGCCAGCAGCCACTTGACGAACTCTGTGTAGTCCGAGAACCCCACGGCCGTCGCGATTACGGACAGCAGCGAGGTGCCTATGAGTGCGTACAGGGCGAGTTCGATGGGGTCCGTTCTACCCAACTCGACGGGATGGAGCAGGGTCGATACCCAGATCATCAGAACGAGGATCAGCACGATCGGCAGAGGTAGACCCGGAACCACCGCGAACGGGGCGGCGCCGAGCACGAAAGCAAGCGCGAGAAAAGGCCATTGCGGCGAACAGATGGCGACTGCCAACGCACCCAGGCCACCGATCACCAGGACACCCAAGAACATCAGCGGCGGCTTCCCGCTGCCGAGAGCAATGCCGATGATCAATGGCAGTACGAGCACCAATAGCGCCGGCGTCAGAATCCGTGTCATGAGGCAGCCAGCCACTCGGCTACCGAGGTGTGGGGTTTGCGGTCGAACCACCTCGAGGAATTCGTTTGGAACAGCGCGTCTCCGATTGCCGTGGCTTTGTCTCGATCGAGCAGTAGTTCGCGGCACGCCGAGACGATTTCGGCCCTTTCGGGCAGTCCGGATACCCCCAGCACTGCTTCGAGCGAACCCACCGCAGCAGGTGTACCGACGACGGGCAGGCCGCGACTGGCAGCGTCGAGGATCTTCACGCGTACGCCCCCGCCGGTCATGATGGGTGCCACCAGGGCTCGGCAACTGTCGAGGAAGGCGTCGAGGTCGTCGACGAACCCGAGATCGCGCACGCCGTCGGGTAGGTCGCGTTGTTTCGCGGATGTATCCGGGCTCCCGACTATGCACAGCTCTGCACCGTCGATCCCGCGCGCGATATCGGGCCACCACTGGAGCAGTATCTCGAAAGCCTCCTGATTGGGCGGCCATTGGCGATCTCCGAGGAAGACCAGTCGGCGCGAGGATCCAGCTACGTCCACCTGCTTCTTCGGCGGGAGCGTGAGGTCGAGCCAGTGTGCGCGGGAAATTCCTGCGTTGCGGTAGAACTCGGCCTCCTCCTCGTCGTAGGTCCCGACGGTGTATGCGCCACGCGCCACCCGCAGTTCGTCCCGCAGGATCCGCCTCGAATCGAGCTTGCCGACGATTCCGCGGGTGGCTCCCCACACCAGTGTCTCGGACACGACGGTGTTGACGGCGAGTGGAACCGTACCGGCCTTGTCGGAGCGCAGGAACGGTTCGCCGAGGTACGTGTGATCTGCGACGAAGACATCGGACTCGGATTCGTTGATCGCGTCGACGAGTCCGTCGAGATCGAATCGGGTGTGCACCAGGGACCGGCGAGCCTTGACACTACGGAGTGCGAGTCCGGCGAGGTCGACCTCGCGCTTGGCTACGCGTCGGTGACCGTCCTTGGTCGATTCCGGTGTGGCGGACAGGCAGATGACACGAACATCGAACGACGAGCGGGCCATGTCCATCACAAGCTTTGCCATGGTCAGGTCACCGGTAGATTCGTGGCTTGGGTCCTTCGCCAGGAGAAACGTTGCTTTCTTCACTGTAGTGCCTCCTTTCGAGCGGACTTGCGAGGGCGACGGACCGGGCCGTAGATCGCGTGTCGGTAGAAGAGAACCATTGCGAATTCGCAATAGACACAGGCAATGGCGGCTCCGTACCCACCGAACTTGTATGCCAGTAGAATCACCGAGATCACTTTGACCACTGCGATTGCCGCGGTGGCCTTTACCCGCAGAGCGTCGCGGTGTTGAAGCGAAAGAATGACGGTGTAGACGTACGTGATCGAGCGGGCAAAGACGAACAACGCGAGAATCAGAGCAACGTAGCCGACGTCGTCGGCGCCGCCCCACACGAGGATGCCGACGCCGACCAGTGCCATCACCGCCGCCGTCGTCGATGCCACCCGAAGTATGTGCTTGGCGGGAGGTGCGGAATCGAGGTGCCCGTCCGCGACGCGCAGCGTGTTGACGAAGGTATTGGCGTAGTTCTGGCCGATCGAGGCGATGGCGAGCGCGGTGACGCTGGCGACCGAATAGTACCCGGCCACATCGTTTCCGGCGACAGCGCCGATGATCAAGACGTCACCCGACGCATAGGCCGCTGCGGCGAAGGCCTCGGCGGACAGCAGCAGGAATTCGCGTCGCGGACCGGGGAACTGGGGAGTGCGTCCGGGAACGTACCGCAGGGTGCTAGCCCAGATGGCGAGGTACGGGAGCAGATACAGGCTGCTCGAGACGAACAGGCTGGGAGACTCGGCGATGTACAGGTAGGAGCCGCCCAGCCCGATCGCGACGAGCTGGCGGATGGCGTCGAAACGCATGGTGATGTCCGGTCGGCTCGCACGCAGGTACTGAGATTTGAAGGTGTTGAACAGCAGTTCGCCCGCCGCGACGATCAGGGCGAAACCGGCTATGTACCAGTGTAGGTAGACGACTACACCGACGGCGCCGACGAGTGTCCCGAACAGCACTCGGGCGCAACGCTCGCGCTGGTAGTCCTCCTCGGAAATGCGCATCGACCGGATGTAGAACGCATTGTCCAGCGGAGCGTTGAGCAGTGCAGCACCGGCGAATCCCATTGCGTAGATGCCGTACTGATCGATGCCGAGGGAGTGAATCATCGCGGCGGTCCACACGAGCCCGAACACGCGGCCGCCGTAGCTCCAGAAGGATGCCAGTCCGGCTCGCACGAAGTTGTTCTCGGGCAGATACTTCATGGCTCTACAGCTTCGCCCATGCCGATACGAACGGCAGCACACACTTGTCGATGGTCCGTGCGCTGCGCAACTCGCGGACCTCGTCCTCGATCTTGTTCTGGGCGAACTCGTCTCGTAGCACGGTGTTGGCCTCGGTGGCGATGGCGTCGATACCTCCGTCGACGCCGATGGCGCCGCCCTCGGTCGCCATCTCCGCGAGCGAGCCGTCGAGAATGCAGATGATCGGTGTGTTGTAGGCGAAGGATCGGCTGACCGCACTCGATGCCGCGAACGCCTTGCCGTACGGGTTGTCTTTCGAGTAAGGGACTACGAGGAACCGAATGGAGCCGAAGAAGGCGTCCTCCTCCTCGTCGTTGACCTCGCCGAGAACTGTCACGCCGTCGATTGGGTCGAGTGACTCGGTGCCTCGCCCAGCGACGACGATGCCGATATCGTCGTCGAGTTGCTCGCGCAGCCGACCGATCAGGTCGAAGCCCTTGCCCTTGTAGACGTGACCGAACATGCCGACCGCACGTGGACGATCGATCAGCGCGGGCAACTCGTCCCTCGGCGGCACGAAGATGCGCGAGGCGATGGCCGTGGAGTCTTTCATCTTGATCTGCACGTTGTCGGCGCCGACGGTGGTGAGGGCAAAGAGGGTGCGACCCTTGGTGACTCGGCGCTGCAACCACGTCGTCAACGGCCGGGTGGGATAGTGCACAGCGTGGTGCAGGAGTCGGTACCGGTAGAGAAGCTTGGTCTTGAACGGCCACCACACCGGGTACGGAGCGTCGTGGATAGTGGAGGTCACGGGGATTCGGGCGGGCAGCCATGATCCCCAGAACGTCGCTTGCGAGCCGGCGCTCTGCTCGAAGTGGACGAGAATCGGCCCCTTCTTTTCGAGTTCGAGAACGACGCGGCGGATCTCACGGACGGCTGCGACTACCTCCGCCACCGATTCGTTCCCGTCGGCGGTAATGCGGTAGTCGGTCACTGATTCGAACTGAGGCGACACTGCTGCCACGAAGTCGTCGGCGTAGTCGCCCACGCCGCTCCTGCCCGCTGCAGGCGCAATGTAGATGAGATGTGTTCCGGAAAGATCCATGGTGGTTTCTACCGTTCAGTACAGCATCGGCCGGAAGATGGGGTGATAGTCGAGCGTCGAAACTCGTTGTCCCACAACTTTCGCAGGAATGCCGGCGACGATGCCCATGTCGTCCACTGAATCCCTCACCAAGGAGCACGCCCCGACGACGGCTCCGGCACCGATGGTCAACCCCTGCAACACTGTCGACCGACTCGCGACCCACGCATGGTGACCGATGTGAATGGGGGCGAGCTTGATGGCGAAATCATCGCTGTGTACAAGGTGGTGGCCGGAGATGATCTGTACATCGCTGGCGAGTACGACGTCGTCGTCGATGGTCAGGCCGCCGCGGCTGTCGAGTACACAATCGAAGCCGATGGAACAGTTGTTGCCGATGACCAGTCTATTCAGACCCAGCACCGTGGTGCCCATCATGATCGAGCTGTCGGTTCCGATGGTAGCCCCGAAGGCGCGCAGGAATCGCTGGCGGACCCAGTGTGACGGAACGTGGGTGATGGCCCAGTTGAACAGTCGCTCGCCGAACTGCAGTCGGCGGTTGGTGGTGTACCCGTCGATCATCGAAGAATCTTCCTCTCCATCAGCTTGACGTCGTGCTCGACCATGGCGGCCACGACGTCATGGAAGCGTTTGGTCGGTGACCATCCGAGCTCGCGGTTCGCCTTGGACGCGTCGCCGATCATTTCCGCGGAATCCGCAGGACGGTGCAAGGATTCGGCACTGGTGACGAGCTCGTCCCAGTCTTCGATGCCCGCCGCGCGGAACGCCGCATCGACGAAGTCGCGGACCGAGTGCGCCTCCCCGGTGGCGACAACGTAGTCGTCAGCGACAGGGTGCTCAGCCATGCGATATGCGGCGTCGACGTAATCAGGTGCCCAGCCCCAATCGCGGCGGGCATCCATATTGCCAAGCTCCAGACTTCGCTGACGTCCGGTGGCGATGGCGGCGACACCGGCGGTGATCTTTCGGGTGACGAATCGCTCCGGGCGGAGCGGAGACTCGTGGTTGTAGAAGATGGCGTTGCTCGCGTGCATACCGCGTGAGCGGTAGACCTGCACCATATGGTGACTGAATGCCTTTGTGGCTCCGTATGGAGACAGTGGGCTCACCGGGGTCTGCTCGTTCTGCGGTGACATGCCGGACCCGGCGAAGATCTCGGCGCTGGATGCGTTCACCAACACCCGCTTCGTTCCTGTCTTTTCTTGCAGCTCGTGCAGAGCGCCCAAGATCGCCACCACGGAAATGCCGTTGACGGCAGCAGTTTCGAGTGGCTCTTGCCACGAGTATCCCACCGAGGAGATGCCCGCAAAGTGGTACACGTAGTCCGGTTCGAGCGCAAGAACGGTGTCTTTGCATGCAGATGCATCGGACAATTCGACGGTGCGGAGCTCGAGCCCGTCGATGGCCGCGATAGCCGCATTGTGATGTGAGCCCGGTTGTATTGTTCCGGTGACCTGGTAACCATCGTCGACGAGTCGACGGGCGAGGTACGTGCCGTCTTGGCCGCCGACGCCGGTGATCAGCACCCGCGCAGTCATACGCCGGCTCGATGGGCCACGTCACCGGCTCCATTTCCCGCTGCTAGCTTGGACTGTTCGTCGACGTCGTTGCGGACCATCATCTGTACCAGCTCCGGGAATTCGACCTTGGGCTTCCATCCGAGTACGTCGCGGGCCTTGGCGGCATCACCGATCAGCAGATCTACCTCCGCCGGC
>NZ_JAHUTG010000010.1:0-195979 GCF_020889545.1 Rhodococcus sp. I2R | reverse complement strand
GATCAACGCCCGAGGCTACGGCCACCATTCTGCCGCATCGCTGAAAGCAATGATCTATCTCAACCTCGGCGGAATCGAGGTCAAGCTACCCACACAAAGGTAAGGAGGGGCACGTATGTTCGACTGTATGCCGGGAAATCGGATAGGTCAAGCGAAAACTGTTGTACACCAGCAACTATCGAGGGAAGAGGCCGGTACACCATCGCACCGACAGAATCTTCGCTGTGGGCTACCGAACCAACCGGAATCGCTCGAGTACCACCGGGGTGTCATCGTCGACGGTGAAGGTCGGGTCCCCAAGTTCGCACCGCACCGCGTCCGAATGCCAGAATCTCTCGTGGCCAGCCCGCCACTGCGCCACCGTCGTATACCCCTCGCCCTCGTCCCGCGCGTGTTCGACGCTGACATCTCGCAGCCGCGCGACTTCGACCGCGACGGTCTCGATGATGCCCACCACCGCGCCGTTCGAGTCGACCACAGCGAAACGCCCGCCGACCACCGGGAGCGGCTCGTTCTGCACTGTGTAGTCGACAAGCAGGCCGGCGGTGGTTGTCTTTCGTCCGGACAGGACCAGTGCGACCAGCGAATCTCTCAACTCGCCGGGAAACGCGAACTCGACGATGGGTAGTTCCTCCACCGGCTCAGCTTCTCAGATCTCCAGATCCACCCACACCAATCGGTGGTCCGACGGGTGCTCGGCGTCGGCGGGCCAGTACACCGCGGAACCGGTGACGGTCAGCTCGGAGGACGGGAGTACGTAGTCCACCCGTAGGTCACCCGGCACAGGATCGGCGAAGTCGGCTGTGTCGGTGCCGTATGACACAGATGTGGGAGCCGGGTCCTGCACGCGCGGATGGTCCAGCAACTGCGCAATCGCACCGTCGACGGAATCACCGTCGATGGGGTCGCTGTTCTGATCGCCCAGTACGACGAATGACTCGCCCTCGGCCAGGCCGCCTCGAACGCCGTTGTCGTCGTACAGATACTCCGCTCCATCGATGTAGTCCGCCGTCAGCCGGATCTCGTCGTGGTTGCGTTTTCCGTTGCGATCCTCCGGGCCGTCGAAGGTCGGCGGGGTGGGATGCGAGGCCAGCACGTGCAGTGTCTTTCCGTTCACCTCGATGGGCACATCCCAGTGCGATTTGCTGGAGAGTCGAAGCGCGTCCGCTGCTTCCCCGTAGTACTCGCGCGGCAACAGTGAGTCCGGCATGTCCTTCCACAGGAAGTCCTGGAAAGTTCGCACGCCCTCCACCGAAATCGGATACTTCGACAGCACCAGCATCCCGTACTGACCGGGAAAGACCCCGAATCCGTACGCGTCGTTCGGGCCGCCGAGCGAGCCGTCGGAGTCGAGATCCAAGCCCGAGTCCACACCGGTGTTGACGGGCGCGGTGAAGGAGTGGGGGTAGACGCCGTCCAGGTAGTTCTCTCGGAACAACTCGACCGCCTCGGAGGAGTAGTCGAACTCGTTCACCAACAGGATGTCGGGTGCATTCTCGGCAATGACGTCGGCGACGGCGCGGGCCTGTGCGTTCTCGCCGCTCAGATCGGCCGCCAACTGTCCCTCGGTCGCGCGATTGAGGCTGGCGTTGAAGGTGGCCACACGCACCGAGGTGGGTTGCTGCTCGGTGGGCGCGCACCCGGTCAGTGCGCAGACGAGGACAACAACTCCGAGTGCTCCGACGAGTTTCACGTCGAGGACGGTAGGTGAGCTACTTGAACAGCAGGCAAATTAACAAGCAGGCGTGCTTGCTTTTTTGCATCGACGGTGTGAAGCTGTTCACATGGCCGACCTTGCCTCCATCGTCGAAGATCTACGCGCAGAGGGCGATGCCCTCGATGCCCTCGTTGCCGACCTGACCGACCAGCAGTGGTCGATGCCCACGCCCGCGCCGGGCTGGACCGTCGCCCATCAGATCGGGCACCTGTCCTGGACCGACAACGTCGCCGAGCGCACCACGTCCGGGGCGGCCGGCGACCCCGCTGCCGCCGCCGAGTTCGACGCCACGCTGAAACTCGCCTGGGCCGATCCCACCGGTTTCGTCGACGTCGCTGCCGCCGAGGAAGCGAAGGCACCGGACCTCGTCCCGACCTGGCGCTCCCGTCGTCACGCCATGGCCGACGGACTGTCGACAGTTCCGTCCGGGGTGAAGATCCCGTGGTTCGGACCACCGATGAGCGCGGCCTCGATGGCCACCGCACGCCTGATGGAAACGTGGGCGCACGGCCAGGACGTCGCCGATGCCCTCGGCGTCACCCGCGAGCCGACCGATCGAATCCGAGGCGTCGCCCACATCGGCGTCCGCACAAGGGATTTCGCCTATGCCCTCAACCAGCAGACTCCGCCGTCCGAGCCGTTCCGGGTCGAGCTCACCTCCCCCTTGGGTGAGCTCTGGACCTGGGGCCCCGAGGACGCCTCTCAGCGCGTCCTCGGCTCGGCGGCGGACTTTTGCCTGCTGGTCACCCAGCGCGCACATCGCGAGAATCTCGACGTCCACGCCGTCGGCGCCGACGCCGAGCACTGGCTCACCATCGCCCAAGCCTTCGCAGGCCCTCCCGGACCAGGACGAGACAAGCAATGACAGTACGAATCGGCAACTGCTCCGGCTTCTACGGGGACCGCATTTCCGCCATGCGCGAGATGCTCGAAGGAGGCGAACTCGACTACCTCACCGGTGATTACCTGGCCGAGTTGACGATGCTCATCCTCGGTCGCGACCGCATGAAGGACGCCACCCGCGGCTACGCGAAAACGTTCCTGCGTCAGGCCGAGGACTGCCTCGGTCTTGCGCTCGACAAGGGCGTCAAGATCGTCGCCAATGCCGGTGGCCTCAACCCGCGAGGACTGGCTGAGGCACTCGAGAAGCTCGACAGCGGCGCGAAAATCGCTTACGTCGAGGGCGACGACCTGCTCGCGCGCGCCGAAAAACTCGGCCTGGGCAGCCCCCTCACTGCCAACGCCTACCTGGGCGGCTGGGGGATCGTCGAATGTCTCAGCGCCGGCGCCGATGTCGTGGTCACCGGCCGCGTCACCGACGCTTCGGTCATCCTCGGGCCGGCCGCCTATCATTTCGGTTGGCAAAGAACGGATTACGACGCCCTGGCGGGAGCCGTCGTCGCCGGCCACGTCATCGAATGCGGCACTCAAGCGACCGGTGGCAACTATTCGTTCTTCACCGAGATCGCCGATATGAGCCGCCCGGGCTTCCCGATCGCCGAGATCGAGTCCGACGGTTCCTCGGTCATCACCAAGCACGAGGGCACCGGCGGAGCAGTCAGTGTCGGCACCGTCACCGCGCAGTTGCTGTACGAGATCACCGGCGGTCGTTACGCGAACCCCGACGTCACTGCGCGCATCGACACGGCGGTCCTGACGCAGGACGGTTCCGACCGCGTCCGCATCAGCGGCACGAAGGGCGAGCCGCCTCCGCCCACGCTGAAGGTCTCGCTCAACTCGCTCGGCGGCTTTCGCAATGAGTTCACGACGATCCTCACCGGTCTCGACATCGAAGCCAAAGCCGAACTCGCACAGAAGCAGTTCGAGTCCTGGTTGCCGCAGCGCCCGGCTGAGCTGGAGTGGACTCTGGTTCGCACCGACAAGCCCGACGCCGACACCGAGGAAACAGCGAGCGCGCTACTGCGTTGTGTCGCCCGGGACAGCGACCCGAACCTCGTCGGCCGTCAGTTCTCCTCGGTTGCAGTCGAACTCGCACTCGCCAGTTACCCCGGTTTCTCGCTGACCGCGCCGCCCAGCAACGGTGCACCCTACGGCGTGTTCACCGCTGGGTTTGTCCCGGCCGAGGAGGTCCCGCACACCGCCGTGCTCCCCGATGGAACTCGCACACCGATCGCCCCGGCATCGGAAACGAAGAAGCTCGAGCCTCTCGATGACCCCGAACTCCCGACGCCGAGGCCGGAGGAACCCACCGTTCGCGCCCCCCTCGGCACGATCGCCGCCGCCCGCAGCGGCGACAAGGGCGGCAGCGCTAACGTCGGCGTCTGGGTTCGCACCGATAGCGAATTCGCCTGGCTGGCACATGCACTGACCACCGAGAGGGTGAAAAAGATGCTGCCCGAGGCGGAGAAACTCACCGTCACCAGGCACGTCCTTCCGCACCTCAAAGCCGTCAACTTCGTCATCGAGGGCATCCTCGGACAGGGCGTCGCGTCGCAGGCGCGTTTCGATCCGCAGGCCAAGGGGCTCGGCGAATGGCTGCGGTCGCGTCACATCGACATCCCCGAAACCCTGGCCTATAAGGGAGATCTCGTATGACCATCTGGACCACCCCGGAGCGCGAACAGCTCCGAAAGACCGTGCGCAGCTTCGTCGAACAGGACATCTTGCCACATCTGAACCAGTGGGAATCAGACGGTGAGATTCCTCGGGAACTGCACAAGAAGGCAGCGGCACTGGGCCTGTTGGGCGCGGGCTTTCCCGAGGACGTCGGCGGCGAAGGTGGTGACCTGGCGGACGCCATCCTCATCTGCGAGGAGATGCATCAGGCCGGTGCGTCGGGCGGGCTGTTCGCGTCCCTGTTCACCAACGGTATTGCGCTGCCGCACCTGGTCGCGGCCGGCGATCCCGAGCACATCGAGAAGTGGGTTCGCCCCACCCTCGCCGGCGAGAAGATCGGCTCGCTCGCCATCACCGAGCCCGGCGGTGGATCCGACGTCGGACACCTACGCACCAAGGCGGTCAAGGACGGTGACCACTACGTCGTCAACGGCGCGAAAACCTACATCACCTCGGGTTGCCGCGCGGACTTCGTCGTCACCGCAGTCCGAACCGGAGGCGACGGGGCAGGCGGTGTCTCCCTCCTCGTCGTCGAGAGCGGCACACCGGGCTTCGAGGTCACCAGCAAGCTCGACAAGATGGGCTGGCGCGCATCCGATACCGCGGAACTGTCCTTCGTCGACGCCCGGGTCCCCGTCGCCAATCTCGTCGGCGCCGAGAATTCCGGGTTCGCGCAGATCGCGCAGGCGTTCCTCAGCGAACGCATTGCCCTTGCTGCACAGGCCTATTCGAGTGCGCAACGCTGCCTCGATCTGACGTTGCGGTGGGTCCGCGATCGCGAGACGTTCGGCAAACCCCTCATCGCTCGTCAATCGGTACAGAACACCGTTACCGAGATGGCCCGCAAGATCGACATCGCCCGCGTGTACACCCACAACATCGTCGAACGATCCCTCGAATCCGACGAGGACTTCATCGCCGAGGTCTGCTTCGCGAAGAACACCGCCGTCGAATCAGGGGAGTGGGTGGCCAACCAGGCCGTCCAGCTGTTCGGCGGGCTCGGCTACATGCGTGAGAGCGAAGTGGAGCGGCAGTACCGAGACATGCGCATCCTCGGCATCGGTGGCGGCACCACAGAAATCCTGACAGGACTGGCAGCAAAACGATTGGGGTATCAGGCATGAGCGTGCTCAAGTCCACCCTCGACACCGCATCCGAGCAGTTCACCGGTGCGACCGAGGTCATGAACACCAAACTCGCCGAGATCGACGCCGAGCACACCAAGACGCTTCTCGGCGGCGGTGAGAAATACATAGAGCGGCACAAGAAACGCGGAAAACTGCTCGCTCGCGAACGCATCGAACTGCTCATCGACGAGGACTCCGCCTTCCTCGAGCTGTGTCCGCTCGCGGCCTGGGGCAGCGACTTCCCCGTCGGGGCGAGCACCGTCATGGGCATCGGTGTGGTCAGCGGCGTCGAATGCCTCATCGTCGCCAACGATCCGACGGTGCGCGGTGGCACCAGCAACCCGTGGACCCTGAAGAAAGGCTTCCGCGCCAACGACATCGCGACGCAGAACCGGCTCCCGGTTATCTCACTCGTCGAATCCGGTGGCGCCGATCTGCCCACGCAGAAGGAAGTATTCATCCCCGGTGGACGCATGTTCCGCGACCTGACGCAGCTGTCCGCCGCCGGAATTCCCACCATCGCGCTCGTGTTCGGCAACTCCACCGCGGGCGGTGCCTACATTCCCGGCATGTCCGACCACGTCGTCATGATCAAGGAACGCTCCAAGGTATTCCTCGCCGGACCGCCGCTGGTGAAGATGGCCACCGGTGAGGACTCCGACGACGAATCCCTCGGCGGTGCCGAAATGCACGCCCGCAAGTCCGGTCTCGCAGACTACTTCGCTGTCGACGAACAGGACGCGATCCGCATCGGCCGCAGCATCGTCTCGCGGCTGAACTGGAAGAAGAAGGGCCCCGAGCCGCGCGCAGAGGTCATCGAACCGCTTGCCGATCCCGAGGATCTGCTCGGCATCGTCCCCACCGATCTGAAGATCCCCTTCGACCCCCGCGAGGTCATCGCGCGCATAGTCGACGGTAGCGATTTCGACGAGTTCAAACCCATGTACGGCGGATCCCTCGTCACCGGATGGGCCGAACTCCACGGCTATCCCATCGGCATCCTCGCCAACGCCCGCGGTGTGCTGTTCAGCGAGGAGTCGCAGAAGGCCACGCAGTTCATTCAGCTGGCCAACCGCTCGAATACACCGCTGCTGTTCCTGCACAACACCACCGGCTACATGGTCGGCAAGGAATACGAGGAAGGCGGCATGATCAAGCACGGCTCGATGATGATCAACGCCGTCTCCAACTCCAAGGTCCCGCACATCTCCATCCTGCTCGGTGCCTCGTACGGCGCCGGCCACTACGGCATGTGCGGCCGCGCCTTCGATCCGCGCTTCCTGTTCGCGTGGCCGTCCAGCAAATCGGCCGTCATGGGCGGCGCCCAGCTCGCCGGCGTCATCTCCATCGTCGGACGCGCCGCCGCCGAAGCCCGCGGCCAAGCCTTCGACGAGGAAGCCGATGCCGGAATGCGCGCCATGATCGAAAACCAGATCGAAGCCGAGTCGCTGCCGATGTTCCTCTCCGGACGCCTCTACGACGACGGCGTCATCGACCCCCGTGACACCCGCACGGTAGTAGGAATGTGCCTGTCGGCCATCGCCTCTGCCCCGATCGAAGGCACCGCCAACTTCGGTGTCTTCCGGATGTGAGACGCACGTGAATGCCCAATTGGGTCACTCCGCAGGCTCCGCTCCTGTCCAGTCTGTATTGGTCGCCAACCGCGGCGAAATCGCCCGCCGCGTCTTCGCCACCTGCCGCAGCGTGGGAATCGATACCGTCGCTGTCTTCTCCGACGCCGACGCCAGCTCCCCCCATGTCCGCGACGCCGACGCCGCAGTCCACTTGCCCGGCAACTCCTCCTCGGAGACATACCTGCAGGGTGAGCTCGTCATCGCCGCCGCCACCGCAGCGGGGGCCGACGCCATCCACCCCGGTTACGGATTTCTCTCCGAGAACGCCGAGTTTGCGCGTCGGGTACAGGACGCGGGCCTGACGTGGATCGGACCCCCCACCAAGGCAATCGAGTTGATGGGCTCGAAGGTCGAGTCCAAGAAGATGATGGCCGACGCAGGCGTTCCCGTGCTCACCCAGCTCGACCCCGCCTCGATCACCGAGGAAGAACTTCCAGTCCTGATCAAGGCCTCCGCCGGTGGCGGTGGCCGCGGTATGCGCATCGTGCGAGACCTGGCCGTCCTGGAGTCCGAAATCGAAGCAGCGCAACGCGAATCGCTGTCGGCCTTCGGAGATTCGACGGTCTTCTGTGAGCGCTACATCGAAACCGGCCGCCACATCGAGGTCCAGGTGATGGCTGATCGCCATGGAACGGTGTGGACGGTGGGAGAGCGCGAGTGCTCCATCCAACGTCGGCACCAGAAGGTCGTAGAGGAGGCGCCGTCACCGCTCGTCGAACGGATCGACGGTATGCGCGAGCGCCTGTTCGAGGCAGCCAGGCTCGCTACCGAGGCCATCGGCTACGAGGGCGCCGGCACGGTCGAGTTCCTCGCCGACGAGAGGGGCAACTTCTTCTTCCTCGAGATGAACACCCGCTTGCAGGTGGAACATCCTGTCACCGAGTGCACGACGGGTCTGGACTTGGTTGCGCTGCAGATCTCGGTCGCCGCGGGGGAAGCCCTCCCCGCCGATCAGCCCTCCACTCGCGGACACTCGATCGAGGTGCGCCTCTACGCGGAGGACCCCTCGCAGGGCTGGCGGCCGCAGAGCGGCGCGTTGCACCGGTTCGAGATTCCCGGTCAGCAGTTCACCGTGCTGGACCGAACTGGCATCAGGGTGGACTCAGGGGTGGAATCCGGCAGTGTTGTCGGTGTCCACTACGACCCGATGCTGGCCAAGGTCATTTCGTTCGCCCCGACCCGCGACCAGGCTGCGAACCTGCTCGCGAAGTCCTTGCAGAAAGCGACAATTCACGGCCTTCTCACCAACCGCGACTTGCTCGTCAACATCCTGAAGCATCCGGCTTTCCTCTCCGGCGACACCGACACCGCGTTCTTCGACACCCACGGCCTCGACGTGTTGGCGCAGCCCATCGCGTCGGGCCGAGCTCTCGAACTGTCGGCACTCGCGGCGGCACTGGCCGACGCGGCGACCAACCGTCGCAACGCCCGAGTCAACAAGGGACTGCCCAGCGGGTGGCGCAACCTCCCATCGCAACCCCAACGAAAGACCTACAGCGACATCACCGTCGAATACACCCTCGGCCGCTACGGACTGAAGACCGATCTCGACGGTGTCTCGCTAGTGGAGAACACGCCGACACAGGTGACGCTCGACGACAACAAGATTCGTCGAACATTCAAAGTCGCGCAGTACGGTCGCGATGTCTTCGTCGACTCGGCACTCGGCCCCGTGAGGCTGACCAGGGCTCCGCGATTCGTCGACCCCACCGAGGAAGTAGCACTCGGCTCACTGCTCGCGCCGATGCCCGGCAGTGTCGTGCGAGTGGCAGCTGCCCAGGGCGACGCCGTCACCGCCGGCCAGCCCATCCTCTGGCTCGAGGCCATGAAGATGGAACACACCGTCACAGCACCCGCCGACGGGATAGTGGCCGAGCTCAACGTGGCAGCGGGACAACAGGTCGAGGTCGGCCAAGTCCTGGCAGTAGTGACAGCGTCCGCGGAATCAGAAGGAGAAAACGCATGAGCTTCATCGAAACCGAGGAGCAGAAGGGGCTGCGCGCTGCCGTCTCCGCGCTCGGCAAGCGGTACAACTACATCGACTACGTCCTGCCCAACGCGCGGCGCGGGGAACCGCTGACCGAACTGTGGAACGAGGCAGGCAAGCTCGGCTTCCTCGGTGTCAACCTCCCCGAGGAATACGGCGGCGGCGGGGCCGGGATCTACGAGTTGGCGCTCGTGCAGGAAGAGCTCGCCGCCCACGGCGCAGGCCTGCTGCTGGTGGTGGTCAGTCCGGCCATCTGCGGCACCATCATCGGCAAGTACGGCACCGAGGATCAGAAGCAGACGTGGCTCACCGCGCTCGCTGACGGCTCGAAGATCATGGCCTTCGGCATCACCGAACCCGACGCCGGTTCCAACTCGCACCAGATCACCACCACGGCCCGCAGAGACGGGGACTCCTGGCTGTTGCGGGGCAGCAAGATCTACATCTCCGGCGTGGACCAGGCCGATGCCGTCCTCATCGTGGCGCGTATGGAGGACAGCAAGACGGGCAAGCTCAAGCCCGCGTTGTTCATCGTGCCCACCGACGCCGAGGGCTTCCAGAAGACACAGATGCAGATGGACATCATCGAGCCGGACCATCAGTTCACGCTGTTCCTCGACGATGTTCGACTCCCGGCGGAGGCGTTGGTCGGTGAGCCCGACGCGGCGCTGATGCAGCTGTTCGCCGGACTGAATCCCGAGCGCATCCTCGGCGCGGCAATGGCAGTCGGCATGGGCAGGTACGCCCTCGACGCGGCAGTGAAGTACGCCAACGAGCGCACGGTGTGGAAGACCCCGATCGGTGCGCACCAGGGCATCGCGCATCCCCTCGCGCAGGTGAAGATCGAGCTCGAACTCGCCAAGGTGATGATGCAGAAGGCAGCGGTGCTCTACGACAACGGCGACGATTTCGGTGCCGCCGAGGCCGCCAACATGGCCAAGTACGCGGCCGCCGAGGCCAGCATCAAAGCCCTCGATCAGGCCATTCAGACCCACGGCGGCGCGGGACTGACCGAGGAGTATGGCCTGGCTGCGATGCTCGGGGCGGCGCGGATCGCGCGTGTCGCACCGGTCAGCCGAGAGATGATCCTCAACTTCGTCGCCCAGCATTCGCTGGGCCTGCCGAGGTCGTACTGATGGCGGTCGAGGTGGGCATCGCCGACGGAGTCGCCACCCTCACCCTCGACACCCCGCACAACAGGAACGCACTCTCGACGCAGCTCGTCGAAGAACTCACCGCTGGATTGTCTGCCGCGGCCGAGAACCCGGACGTGCGTGCGATCGTGCTCACCCACACCGGCGGCACATTCTGCGCAGGAGCCGACCTCAGCGAGGCAGGCGGCACCGTCGAAGGTCGAACGGCGCAGATGCTCGGGCTGCTGCGTTCGATCCTCGAGACCCCGAAACCAGTCGTCGGAAAGATCGACGGCCACGTGCGGGCGGGAGGAATGGGCCTGGTCGGGGCCTGCGACATCGTCGTCGCCGGGCAGGGTTCGACCTTCGCGTTGACCGAGGCCAGGTTGGGTTTGGCGCCGTCGATCGTCTCGCTGACGTTGCTTCCTCGGATGACCTCGCGAGCGGCAAGTCGATACTTCGTCACGGGTGAGAAGTTCGGTGCCCACGAGGCCGAGACCATGGGGTTGATCACCCTGGCCTCGGCCGACCCGGACTCCGCCGTCGAGGATCTGCTCAATGCTCTTCGCCAGGCCTCGCCGCAGGGACTTGCCGAGTCGAAACGACTGACCACCGCCGCAATTCTCGACCACTTCGACGCGCGCGGCGCCGAGCTGTCGGACCGTTCTGCGAGCCTGTTTGCATCGGCGGAGGCGCGAGAGGGGATGATGTCCTTTCTGCAGAAAAGACCGCCCAGTTGGGTGGCTGGGAGTTCAGGGGAGAAGTAGCGAAGATGGTGACGGCGCGTGAACCCAAGCAGGATCGCAGTAGGGCCACGCGAGCTCGACTGCTCGAGGCGACCATCGATTCGTTGGCCGACCAGGGGTGGTCGGCCACGACGGTCGGTGTGGTCGCCGAACGCGCCGGGGTCTCTCGCGGCGCGACGCAGCATCACTTCCCGACGCGCGAGGACCTGATCACCGCCGCCCTGGACTACATGTTCGACACCCGGATGGAAGACGCCCGACGCGAGTCCTCCGATCTGCCGCACGGGCCCGCGCGGACCGAGGCCGTCGTCGAACGG
The DNA here is from genome assembly GCF_020889545.1 of Rhodococcus sp. I2R. Lineage (NCBI taxonomy): Bacteria > Bacillati > Actinomycetota > Actinomycetes > Mycobacteriales > Nocardiaceae > Rhodococcus > Rhodococcus sp. I2R. The sequence goes on along the minus strand of NZ_JAHUTG010000010.1, from coordinate 184,741 downwards.
TTGGTCGAGTACTACACGGGGCCTATCTTCAAGGCGGCGCTGCAAGTGTGGACCGCCGCGGCCGCCGATCCAGAGATGCGCGCCCGAGTGCTCCCGCTCGAGGAGAAGTTCGGGCGCGTCGCGCACCGCATGGCAGTCGAACAACTCGGCGTCGACGACAGGGACCCACAGACCCACCGCCTGGTGCAGGCCACGCTGGACCTGGCTCGCGGTCTCGGTCTCGCCGACGTTCTCAGTGACGATTCACGCAGGCGCACCGAGATCGTGCGCGCGTGGGCCGGTGTCCTCGAAACCAGTCTGAGGGTTCGGACCGAAGTAGTCGCCGCAGGCGGTTGAGACCGCTCGCTGAGCGAGAATATGTGCGTCGTGGTTCGCTCTGACCGTGAGGCAGATACACACGAGGCAGATACACCGGGGCCATATCTTCCACATCGGGGGATCTCCGACGGTGACCGGTGCGGCCGAGGCGTTGGTGTCCATCCCGGACGGCGCACTCGTCATCGACGGTGACCGCATCACGTACTGCGGCCCATTCGACGATGTCGAGGCCGGGGATTGGGAGGTCGGGGGCTTCGAGGTTTTCGATCACCGGCCCGGCTTTCTGCTGCCCGGCTTCGTCGACACCCACGTGCACTTCCCGCAGACCTTCGCCGGTGACGCCTACGGCGGTGGCCAACTGCTCGAGTGGCTCGATGCGTGCATTTTCCCCTCCGAAACGCTGCTCGCCGACCCGAGCTTCGCAGCTACAGCCGCCGTCGCCTTCTGTGATCGACGCATCGCCGCCGGCACGACGCAGGCGATGGTGTTCGGCTCGGCATTTCCGCACGCCCAGGACGCGCTGTTCGCGGAGACGTGGCGTCGAGGTCTGCGGGTGGTCAGTGGCCGCGGAGTGCAGACCACCGGCCCGGACTCAGCTCAGGCGCTCGTGACCAGCGAGGGCGATGCTCTTCGCCTGGTGTCGGAGGAGATCGAGAAATGGCACGCAGCCGACACCGGAGACGTCGGCACCGCGCTGTTGCACGTGGCCGTCGTACCTCGGTTCTCCCTGTCGGTGACAAGAGAAACGTTGAAAAATCTCGGCGAGCTCTACGACTCGGTGCGCGATCGCGGGGTGTACTTCCACAGTCATCTCAACGAGAACGATCGACCCGGGTCCGGCGAGGTCGCCACCACCAAGGATGCCTATCAGGTCGACACGTATCTCGACACCTACGACGGCAAGTTCATGCCCGGCTCGGCCGTCGGCGGGAAGAGTCTGCTCGGTAGGCGCAGCATCCTGGCACACGCCGTGCACTGTCAGGACACCGAACTCGCCCGGATGGCCGAGACCGGGACGTCGATTTCGCATTGTCCGACCTCGCAGCAATTTCTCGGTTCCGGCACCATGCCGTGGAAGCGGACGGTCGCTGCCGGGGTGAACATCGCCATCGGTTCCGATTACGGCGGTGGGGACGAGTTTCTGCTGACGAGAGTGCTCGGCGACGCCTTCAAGGTCCACATGTCCGAGGCGGGGGAGGACGCTGTATCGCTGCACCCGGCCGAGCTGTTGTTCACCGGCACTCTCGCCGGGGCGCGTGCACTCGACATGGAGGATCGCATCGGCAACTTCGACGTGGGCAAAGAAGCCGATTTCGTTGTCGTCGACCCTGCGGAGTGGCCACCGCTAGCGGGTCTGCTCGAGCACGGCGTGCAGTCCGAGGACCCCGAACTCGCCCGCGACCAGACACTCTTCCGGTTGCTGATGGCCATGCGGGAGCCCTCGATCACTGAGGTGTACGTACAGGGACGACGCCTCCATTAGGGTCGAATGATGCGAGTGAAAGTGCTTGTGGGCGTTGCTCTCGCGGTGACGCTGTCGGCCTGCGGATCCAGTGATGGCGACGCCACGCCGGCGGAGGATGTGAGCGGCTCCGGCGGATCGGGTGCCTTCTTCGGCCAGTGCGGATCGGTGGGTGATCAGGAGGTGCTCGACGCCTTCGCTGTGCAGGCGTTCACCTCCATCACCCGCAACTCGGTCGGCTGCGAATGGGAGACCGCGGGCTTCACGGGTCCGTCGGTCAGTTTCTCCTGGTACCGCGGCAGTCCCATCGACCGCGAACGATCGGGATCCGAACTGATCGGCCGTCCGGCTCAGGACATCGAGATCGACGGGCAGGCGGGCTTCGCCGCGGCGACCGAGGACTACCTGTGCGAGATCGGCGTGCAATACGGGGACGATTTCATCCACTGGTCGGTCACCTACGGGGATCTGACCCCGATGGCAGATCCCTGCGACGTCGCGATGCAACTGGCCGAACTGACCGTCGAGCGTGCGCGGTGAGGCGGGCCTGGGTGGCAGCGGCGTTGGCAGGGGCAGTAGTGCTGCTGGCCGGCTGCAGCACCACCGTCGAGGGCACGCCTCGAGCCGAATCGTTCGACGGTTCGATCGACTCGGAGTTCACCGACCTGCTCACCGAATGCGACGCCGTCGTCGACGACACGATCGCCGAGACAGTGGGCGGCGACGCCATCGCTCGCGGCTTCTTCGGCGCCATCTGCAGATGGGACGTCGCCGGTGGAGACGGCATCGTCAAGGTCACGTTCAACTGGTTCGAGAACGGTTCGCTCGAGGTCGAACGTGAGGCCAACGAGGGGCTCGAGTACACGGTCTCCGATATCACCGTGCAAGGGCGAAGAGCCTTGCGGACGCAGCCGCCCGCCGATCCCGCATCCTGTGGTGTCACCGCCGGATCGCCGGATTCGGGAATCGTAGGATGGTGGGTGCAGTACGAGCCCGGGTCTCCGACGCCTGATCCGTGCGAGGCCGCACTTGCGTTGATGGACTTGACGATCGACGTGAGTCGGTAGCCGCCTTCTAACACAACAGGGGGCGTTTTGACCCGAGGCCGCGCCGCCGGGTATCGTTATGGGTCGTGTCCGGCCTGGCCGGACCGTCTGTGTGCCTATGCGAGGTACAGCCGTGCTCATGTTCCGATTCAGAGCAAGCGCAACGGCTGCCGTGTGGGGGTATGCGACACACCCGACCTCGGGGTGCAAGAGACCCGCGGTAGAAGTACTGGAGCAGCAGCAGTACCGGGTGAGGAGCAGTGTTCTCTTGCTCCAACTGCTAGATCCCTGAGTCTCTGTAAGTAGAGACTCGCGACACGAAGAAAGCCGGTTCATGCCAACTATCAACCAGCTGGTCCGCAAGGGTCGCACCGACAAGGTTGCGAAGCTCAAGACCGCTGCCCTCAAGGGCAGTCCCCAGCGCCGTGGTGTGTGCACTCGCGTGTACACCACCACTCCGAAGAAGCCGAACTCCGCTCTGCGTAAGGTCGCGCGTGTGCGCTTGACCAGTGCAGTGGAGGTCACCGCCTACATCCCCGGTGAAGGCCACAACCTGCAGGAGCACTCCATGGTGCTCGTTCGCGGTGGTCGTGTGAAGGACCTCCCGGGTGTGCGCTACAAGATCATTCGCGGCTCGCTCGACACCCAGGGTGTCAAGAACCGCAAGCAGGCACGCAGCCGCTACGGCGCCAAGAAGGAGAAGAGCTGATATGCCACGCAAGGGCCCAGCACCCAAGCGGCCGCTGATCAACGACCCGGTCTACGGATCGCCGTTGGTCACGCAGCTCGTCAACAAGATCCTCATGGACGGCAAGAAGTCCACCGCCGAGCGCATCGTCTACCAGGCTCTCGAGCAGGCACGCGAGAAGACCGGCACCGACCCCGTCGTCACGCTCAAGCGTGCACTCGACAACGTCAAGCCGGCCCTCGAGGTTCGCAGCCGTCGTGTCGGTGGCGCCACCTACCAGGTGCCCGTCGAGGTTCGCCCCGGCCGCTCCACCACGCTGGCACTGCGCTGGCTGGTCACCTTCTCGCGTGCACGTCGCGAGAAGACCATGGTCGAGCGTCTGGCCAACGAGTTGCTCGACGCGAGCAACGGCCTCGGTGCCGCTGTGAAGCGTCGCGAGGACACGCACAAGATGGCTGAAGCCAACAAGGCGTTCGCGCACTACCGCTGGTGATCTCCTCGCTTCGGCGGCATCGAAGAAACATCCGGTGCCGCCGAAGCGTTGGCCAGCTCAGGTAATACCTCTTCCAACACCAAGGCGGGTTAACTCGTGGCACAGGACGTGCTGACCGACCTCAACAAGGTCCGCAACATCGGCATCATGGCTCACATCGATGCTGGTAAAACCACCACTACCGAACGCATCCTCTTCTACACCGGTATCTCGTACAAGATCGGTGAAGTTCACGATGGCGCAGCCACCATGGACTGGATGGAGCAGGAGCAGGAGCGTGGCATCACGATCACCTCTGCTGCCACGACGTGCTTCTGGAACGACAACCAGATCAACATCATCGACACGCCCGGTCACGTCGACTTCACGGTCGAGGTCGAGCGTTCACTCCGCGTGCTCGACGGCGCAGTTGCCGTGTTCGACGGCAAAGAGGGTGTCGAGCCGCAGTCCGAGCAGGTGTGGCGTCAGGCCGACAAGTACGACGTGCCGCGCATCTGTTTCGTGAACAAGATGGACAAGCTCGGCGCGGACTTCTACTACACCGTGCAGACCATCATCGATCGTCTCGGTGCCAAGCCGCTGGTCATCCAGCTGCCGATCGGCGCTGAGAACGAGTTCGAGGGCGTTATCGACCTCGTGCAGATGAAGGCGCTCGTGTGGAGCGGCGAGACCAAGCTCGGTGAGAAGTACGAGATCCAGGAGATCCCGGAAGACCTCAAAGAGCGTGCAGACGAGTACCGCACCATGCTGCTCGAGACCGTGGCCGAGTCCGACGAGGCGCTTCTGGAGAAGCACTTCGGCGGCGAAGAGCTCACGATCGAAGAGATCAAGGCAGCCATCCGCAAGATGACCGTCAACAGCGAGCTGTACCCGATTCTCTGTGGCTCCGCGTTCAAGAACAAGGGCGTTCAGCCCATGCTCGACGCAGTCATCGACTACCTTCCGTCCCCGCTCGACGTTGCCGAGACCATCGGACACGCCGTCGGCGACGAGGAGAAGGAACTCACTCGCAAGCCGTCCGCAGACGAGCCGTTCGCGGCTCTCGCGTTCAAGATTGCGACGCACCCCTTCTTCGGCAAGCTGACCTACGTGCGCGTGTACTCGGGCAAGGTCGACTCCGGTGCTCAGGTCATCAACTCGACCAAGGGCAAGAAGGAGCGTCTGGGCAAGCTCTTCCAGATGCACTCCAACAAGGAGAACGCGATCGCGACCGCGTCTGCCGGTCACATCTACGCCGTCATCGGTCTCAAGGACACCACGACGGGTGACACGCTCTGCGATCCGCAGAACCAGATCATCCTCGAGTCCATGAGCTTCCCGGACCCGGTCATCCAGGTGTCGATCGAGCCGAAGACCAAGTCCGACCAGGAGAAGCTGGGAACAGCTATCCAGAAGCTCGCCGAAGAGGATCCCACCTTCTCGGTGAAGCTGGACGAGGACACCGGCCAGACCGTCATCGGCGGAATGGGCGAGTTGCACCTCGACATCCTCGTGGACCGCATGCGTCGCGAGTTCAAGGTCGAGGCCAACGTCGGCAAGCCGCAGGTCGCGTACCGCGAGACCATCCGCAAGACGGTCGACAAGCACGACTACACCCACAAGAAGCAGACCGGTGGCTCCGGCCAGTTCGCGAAGGTCATCATCAAGCTCGAGCCTTTCGAGGGCGAGGATGGTGCTACCTACGAGTTCGAGAACAAGGTCACCGGTGGTCGTGTCCCCAGGGAGTACATCCCCTCGGTGGACGCCGGAGCTCAGGACGCCATGCAGTACGGTGTCCTCGCCGGATACCCTCTGGTCAACGTCAAGGTGACACTGCTCGACGGTGCCTACCACGATGTCGACTCGTCGGAAATGGCCTTCAAGGTCGCCGGCTCACAAGCGTTCAAGGAAGCCGCCCGCAAGGCCGGCCCTGTCATTCTCGAACCCGTCATGGCCGTCGAGGTCATCACGCCCGAGGATTACATGGGTGAGGTCATCGGCGACCTGAACTCCCGCCGTGGTCAGATTCAGGCCATGGAGGAACGCAGCGGTGCCCGTATCGTCAAGGCACTGGTTCCGCTGTCGGAGATGTTCGGCTACATCGGAGACCTTCGGTCGAAGACTCAGGGCCGCGCTAACTACTCCATGGTGTTCGATTCCTACGCCGAGGTTCCCGCGAACGTCGCGAAGGAAATCATCGCGAAGGCGACCGGAGAATAATTCTCCTCGAGCTGGACACGCTGGATCTGTAACACCGTACGACCATGCAGTTCACAAGAGCTGTAAGACAACCGCACTGCTGCATTTCACGCAAGCACCAAACAGTCCAGGAGGACACACAGTGGCGAAGGCGAAGTTCGATCGGACGAAGCCGCACGTCAACATCGGAACCATCGGTCACGTTGACCACGGTAAGACGACGCTGACGGCAGCAATCACCAAGGTTCTGCACGACAAGTTCCCGGACCTGAATGAGGCCTCGGCCTTCGATCAGATCGACAAGGCTCCGGAGGAGAAGGCTCGTGGTATCACGATCAACATCTCCCACGTCGAGTACCAGACCGAGAAGCGCCACTACGCGCACGTCGATGCCCCCGGTCACGCCGACTACATCAAGAACATGATCACCGGCGCGGCTCAGATGGACGGCGCAATCCTGGTCGTGGCAGCTACGGACGGCCCGATGCCGCAGACGCGTGAGCACGTGCTGCTCGCCAAGCAGGTCGGCGTGCCGTACATCCTCGTTGCACTCAACAAGGCTGACATGGTCGACGACGATGAGATCATCGAACTCGTCGAGATGGAGGTCCGCGAGCTTCTCGCTGCGCAGGACTTCGACGAGGACGCACCGGTCATCAAGGTGTCCGCACTCAAGGCGCTCGAGGGCGACCCCAAGTGGGCCGAGACCGTTGCAGAGCTCATGCAGGCCGTCGACGACTCCATCCCGGACCCGGTCCGTGAGACGGAGAAGCCGTTCCTCATGCCCGTCGAGGACGTTTTCACCATCACCGGTCGTGGCACGGTCGTCACCGGACGTATCGAGCGTGGCTCGGTCAACGTCAACGAAGAGGTCGAGATCGTCGGCATCCGCCCCGGCTCGACCAAGACCACGGTCACCGGCATCGAGATGTTCCGCAAGCTGCTCGACTCGGGCCAGGCAGGCGACAACGTCGGTCTTCTCGTGCGTGGCATCAAGCGTGAAGATGTCGAGCGTGGACAGGTCATCATCAAGCCGGGCACCACGACTCCCCACACGGAGTTCGAGGGCAACGCTTACATCCTGTCCAAGGACGAAGGCGGCCGTCACACGCCGTTCTTCAACAACTACCGCCCGCAGTTCTACTTCCGTACCACGGACGTTACGGGCGTCGTGACCCTCCCCGAGGGCACCGAGATGGTCATGCCCGGTGACAACACCGAGATGTCCGTCACGCTGATCCAGCCGGTCGCCATGGACGAGGGCCTGCGTTTCGCTATCCGCGAGGGCGGTCGTACCGTCGGCGCCGGTCGCGTCACCAAGATCATCAAGTAGTCTCCGCAGGCTCCGCCTACGGCGATCATCAAGTAGTCTCCGCAGGCTCCGCCTACGGCGATCATCAAGTGATCTAGCTTCACCCAGCTCCACACAGCGGCGCTCACCTTCGGGTGGGCGCCGCTGTGCTGTGTCCGAGAGGGCATGGGGCGAGAAAAGCCACAGCGCAAAGTGAGTGAGGTGAAGTAACGTCGCAGCGGTGCTCATGACTCTGGCCGCTGATGCGACAACCGATTTCCCGGATGCGACGGATCTCGGATTTCTGCTGCACAAACATCCCGACAAGGTGCAGACCTTCGGGCTCTCCGTCGGTTCGGCGACGGTGTTCTACCCCGAAGCGGACTCCCGATCGACCTGTGCCGCAATAATTCTCGACATAGATCCAGTCGAGCTCGGACGGACGCAGCCGCGATATTCATCGAGCGAGTTTGCGCTGGGTAGGTACGTCAACGACAGGCCCTACGCGGGCGCATCGCTGCTGGCGGTCGCGCTGTCTCGACTGTTCAAGCAGGCCATCGCCGGAACCTGCAAAGCGCGCCCCGAACTTGCAGAGCGTGCACTCGATCTCACGATCACCGTGCCGGCGATGCCGTGCCGTGGTGGCAGTGAACTGGCCGAGGAACTGTTCGGACCGCTGGGGTGGAACGTCGAAGCACGTCCGTTGCCGTTCGACGAGAAGATCCCCAGCTGGGGCGATTCCGTGTACGTCGATCTCACTCTCACCGGCTCCTTCACCGTTTCTTCGGCACTGAAGCACCTGTACGTGCTGCTGCCGGTTCTCGATGACGTCAAGCACTACTGGGTCGGCGCAGACGAGGCCGACAAACTGGTGCGCGCGGCGGGCGAGTGGCTGGCCGGACACCCGAGGATGGAGCTCATCACCGAGCGCTACCTCAAGTATCGACGTGACCTGGTCGCATCGGTCGTCGATCGCCTCGTCCCCGATTCGCAGCCACAGCATCCGAGCCGGCGGGACCCGAACCTGGCAGAGCGCAGGGCCACAGCGGTCATCGCCGAGTTGACGAGCTTGGGAGCGAAGTCCGTCGTCGACCTCGGCTGCGGAGAAGGGCGACTGCTGCGAGAGATGTTCGCCGAAAACCAGTTCGAGGCGATTGTCGGTGTCGACGTTTCGGCGCGGGCCCTGGCTTCGGCGGAGCGACGGCTGGGACTCGACGATCTTCCCGACCGTCAGCGCGCACGTGTTCAGCTCTTTCAATCCTCCGCGACGTACCGGGATGCTCGCTTGAAGGGTTTCGACGCGATGGTGCTCATGGAAGTGATCGAGCATGTCGAAATGGACCGCCTTCCGGCACTCGAGCGGTCGGTGTTCCGGGAAGCGAGACCGATGCACGTGCTGCTGACCACGCCCAACTCGGAATACAACGCACTGTACGACGGTGTTGCGGATGGCCAGTTTCGGCACCCGGATCACCGATTCGAGTTCACCCGTGCGCAGTTCTGTGACTGGGCGACGAACGTTGCCGAGCGCGACGGATACGCAGTGCGGTACGAGAGCATCGGGCCGATGGACGAGGCGCTCGGTTCCCCCACTCAGATGGCAGTGTTCACCCGAGAGGAGAAAGCATGACGCCGTACGACATTCCCGACCTGTCGCTGGTCGTGCTGGTCGGGATCAGTGGATCGGGCAAGTCCTCCTTCGCCGCAACACAGTTCGATCCGTTCGAGACCGTATCGAGCGATGTCTGTCGCGGCGTGGTCAGCAACGATCCCAACTTGCAGAGCGCGACGAAGGACGCCTTCGAACTGGTGGAGTTCATCGTCGCCAAGCGGTTGGCAGCGGGGTTGCTGACCGTGGTCGACGCCACCAATGTGCAACCTGCCTCGCGAAAGGCGTTGGTTCGACTCGCGCGCGAGCACGACGTCCTCCCAGTGGCGATCGTTCTCGATGTGCCGGAGCCGATCTGTGCCGAGCGCAACGCAACTCGCGTGGACAGGACGTTCGGCCGCGATGTATTGCGACGTCAGCACCAGCAACTGACGAGGTCGATGCGCGGGTTGACCAAAGAAGGCTTCCGAACGGTGCATGTGCTCGATGGTGTCGAGGCGATCGAGGCGGCGCAGTTCGTCCGCACGCCGTTGCGCAGCGACCGCCGCGAGGCGCGGGGTCCCTTCGATGTCATCGGTGACATTCACGGCTGCTTCGGCGAACTGCAGACCCTGCTCACCACACTCGGCTACACCATTCGACGAGACGAGCAGGGCCGCGCCGTCGGTGCTGTCCCGCCCGAGGGGCGCACCGCACTGTTCCTCGGTGACCTCGTGGACAGGGGACCGGACTCCGCCGCAGTGCTGCGGCTCGTCATGGGCATGGTGGCCGCGGGCGAGGCTCTCGCGGTGCCGGGCAATCACGAGCACAAGCTGGTTCAGGCGTTGCGGGGCCGCAAGGTCAACGCCTCGCATGGCCTCGCCGAAACCCTCGCCCAGCTCGAGCACGAGAGCGAAGAGTTTCGGCGCGAGGTGCTGGAGTTCTGCGACGGTCTCGTCGCCCACCTGGTACTCGACGACGGCCGTCTCGTCGTCGCGCACGCCGGGCTCGTCGAGAAGTACCACAATCGGGCGTCCGGGCGGGTTCGCAGTTTTGCGCTCTACGGTGACACGACAGGCGAGACCGACGAGTTCGGACTTCCCGTTCGCTACCCGTGGGCGCAGGACTACCGGGGGCAGGCGATGGTGCTCTACGGGCACACGCCGATCCCCGAGCCGGAGTGGGTGAACAACACCATGTGCCTCGACACCGGGTGCGTGTTCGGCGGGAAGCTGACGGCCCTGCGGTACCCGGAGCGGGAGATCGTATCCGTACCGGCGGAGCGGCAGTGGTACGCGCCGGCAAAGCCGCTCGGCGAATTCGTGCGCGAGACCGATTCACTCGATCTGACCGATGTCATCGGACCGACCGGAGTCGAGACGGCACTGCGTGGACGTGTGAGCATTCGGGCCGAGAACGCGGCCGGCGCACTCGAAGTGATGAGTCGCTATGCCGTCGCTCCGCACTGGCTCGCGTACCTTCCGCCGACGATGGCCCCATGTTCGTCCTCCACCCGCGACGGGTACCTCGAGTACCCGACCGAGGCGTTCGACGCCTATCGAAAACTCGGTGTGGGAACGGTGATCTGCGAGGAAAAGCACATGGGATCGCGGGTCGTGCTCGTACTTCACCGCGGGTCCGGCGGGATCGCGTACACGCGGACGGGGCGGCGTGTGTTCGACGAGGATCTCACCCGGGAACTCGTCACCGCAGCCGAGAAGTCCTTCGAGCGTGCCGGTCTGTGGAACGAGCTCGACTCCTCATCGGTGATCGTCGACTGTGAGCTGATGCCGTGGTCCGTCAAGGCCGAAGGGCTGGTTCGCAATCAGTACGCTGCGGTCGGTGCCGCCGCGCGGGCAGATCTGGCGGCCGAGGGCGCTTTGCTCGCGAGAGCAGCGGCGCGCGGTCTGCCGGTGGGAGATCGAGTCGACCGGCAGGCCCGGCGGTCGGTGAACATCGAGAGGTTCGCTGCGGCGTACCGCGGTTATCTCTGGCCCACTGCCGGATTGGAAGGTGTTTCGTTGGCACCCTTCCAGGTGTTGGCCACGGCGGACGAACTGCTCGTCGACCGGCCACACGAATGGCACCTCGGCCTCGCGGACAGGCTCGCCGATGCCGATCCCACCCTGTTCACCGGGACCGAGCGGATCACCGTCGACCTCGACTCGGAGGCGTCGGTTCTCGCGGGCGCACGGTGGTGGGAGGAACTCACTGCGGCCGGAGGCGAGGGCATGGTCGTCAAACCGGCGGCGAACGGACCTACCGGAAAAGTGCAGCCGGGCATCAAGGTCCGGGGGCGCGACTATCTCCGACTGATCTACGGCCCGGATTACACCGAACCGGGGCAGCTCGCTTCGCTGCGGGAGCGGACACTTGCACACAAGCAGTCGATGGCATTGCGCGAGTACGCACTCGGTATCGAAGCGTTGCAGCGATGGGTCGACAAGGAGCCACTCTGGCGTGTGCACCAGGCGGTGTTCGCGGTGCTGGCGATGGAGTCCGAACCAGTGGATCCGCGACTCTGACCTGCTGCGGGTCAGACGTGCAGTTGGACCCGCAGTGCGACGGCTCGCCCCTCGACCGCGTCGGCGACGAAGGCGGCCCGAGCATGCGCGAAGTTCGTGAAGGCCTGGACGTCCAGGTGGCGGGAAGCGTGGACGGCGACGGCGAGGGTTGCGGTTCCTCGATCGTCGATGGCCCGACCGCGAGCGGAGTCGACGCCGGGGAACTGCGCGATCTCGGCGGCCACCACGCGCGCCAGCGGGTCGAGTTCGACTCGGATACCAAGCGATTCGCCATCGGCGATGACAAGGGTCCCGGTGCGCCGCGGCGACAGGTTACCGATGAGGAGCCCGATCGCGACGAGTGCGCTGACCACGACCGTGGCCGCCAGCGCTGCAGTCCACCAGGATTGCGTCGGTAGCGCGGCGAATTTCTCCCGGTCGAAGCGCGACCATGTGTCCACGGCGAACGGAACGTCGAAGTACCACAAGAGGCCGAAGGCTCCGGCTGCGAGCAGCGTAAGACCGAGGACCGTGACAAGGATGCGGTCGATCAGTGAGGTTGCGCGCTTCACGATCGAGACCATCTGACGCGGACCACTACGTCTCTGGTGTGGGCGAGTACGGCGAGGGTGGGCGCGACTGCGGTTCTCACATCCTCCGCGAGGGCTTCGTCGCCGACGTTACCGTCGACCAGCCGGCGCACGTCGATCTCGACCCTCTTGCGCGTAACGGTGGTCCGCACGGATTCGACGCCGGCGATCACTCCGGCATGATCGCTGCACACTCGCGCCACGTCCGTCGGCCGCAACCACACGATCGGGACCGAGGAGGCTGTAGCTGTCGCGCCGCTGTGAGTCTTCGTCCTCGGCTTCAGTCCGAGCACGACCAGCGCGAGCCCGGCTGCCGCCGCAGCTGCGCACGCAACGAAAAGCCACCACGACCACTGCACTTCGGCGATTCGCTCGAGCGCAGTTCCGATCCATGGCAACCCGGTGACCCCCTCGTGCACGATGAGGAATTCCCGTCCTGCCACCACTGTGAGAGCGAGCAGAGCCAGCGCGAGAACGATAGCCAGCGGAACCGCTGCCGGGCTTGCTGTCGGCGGGCGCGGCTCGACGACCGGATGGACCGCCGAATACGTGACGGCCTGTTCGGCGGTGCCTGGCTTCTCAGGGGCGCTGACGACATGCGCGATAACGACGTTGAGACGGTGTAGCGGCAGCCCGATCGTGTCGGTCAAGGCCCGCCCGACGGCGTCGTGGATCGACTCCGCGACCGCGGGGATGACACACGGCCACGCGACCGTGACGTACAGGTTGACCGAGACGGAATGGTCGCCGACCGATACATCCGCGCGCGGGAGTTCTTTCCCGGTGAGGCGCGGCAGGCCACCGACCTGGCGGATGACCCCCGGAACCGTCAGTGCAGCGGTAGTGGCCACGCGTGCAACGGCCTGTTCCTTGACGACGAGCGTTCCGCGTTCCTCGGCCGGGGGAATCGCGTCGTCCGGGAATGCGGCAGGGGCGCTCACCGGGTCCGTCGGCGAGCATCCCCGAAGGAGTGGGCTTCGCGCATCCGGTGGTCCGTGGTCATGCTGTCGATCGTAGACGCGTGAACGTGCCAGACAAGTCGACTGCAACGTGTTCTTTTCTGGTAGAGATCTTCACATGACGATCGTGATCGCGGGAGCGGGACTGGCAGGACTACGGACGGCGCAGGAGGTGCGCAAGCTCGGGTACGACGGGGAGGTGGTGCTCGTCGGCGACGAGAATCACCTCCCGTACGACAGGCCGCCACTGTCGAAGGAAGTCATCCGCGGTGAACGAGACGACACGACCTTCGAAACCGAGGACTATTTCACCGAGCACAAGATCGATCTGCGGCTCGGATCGCCTGTCGCCTCGGTCGATCCCGCTGCGCGGCGGCTGAAACTCGCCGACGGCACCGCGCTCGACTACGACCATCTCGTCGTCGCGACCGGACTGCGGCCGAGGAAGTTGGCGTCGCTACCCGATCTTGCGGGCGTGCACGTACTTCGGTCCCGCGACGACGCCGAAGCGCTGCGACGCGATGCCGCCTCTGCGTCCAAGGCGGTGGTGATCGGTGCCGGCTTCATCGGCTGCGAGCTCGCGGCCGGCTTGCGGCATCTCGGTGTCGACGTCGTCCTGGTCGAACCGCAGGCAACTCCGCTGGCGTCGGTACTCGGGCCCGAGGTGGGTGCGCTGATCGCCAGGCTGCACAGCGAGGAAGGGGTCGAGCTGCGCACCGGGGTCGGCATCGAGTCGTTGCGCGGCACGGACCGAGTCACCCACGTGGTCACCACCGATGGTGCGGAGCTCGAGGCCGATGTCGTCGTGGTCGGCGTCGGGTCGACACCTGTCACCGACTGGCTCGAGGGCTCGGGTGTCGAGCTCGGCGACGGCGTCCTGGCCGACTCCGTGGGACGCACGAGCGATGAACATATCTGGGCGGTCGGCGACGTTGCGGCGTGGAACGACGGCGCCCACAGCACCCGCGTCGAGCACTGGAGCAATGTAGCGGATCAGGTGCGGGTCATGGTTCCCGCGATGCTCGGTTCCGAGCCCGGTCCGTCACGTCCTCGGGTGCCGTACTTCTGGAGTGACCAGTATGACGTCAAGATCCAGGCGCTGGGCACGCCGTCGAGCGAAGATTGTGTCGAAATCGTCGAGGATGACGGCCGGAAGTTCCTGGCATACTACGTTCGTGACGGAATTCTTACGGCTGTCGTCGGTGGGGGCAAGGCCGGTGCGGTCATGAAGATGCGCGCCAAGATCGGTTTGCCGCGTGAATGATGCCCGCCTGAGCGCCGCGGACATCACCGATGCCGAGACGCTGCTGAGGCCCATGATGCGCCGGACCCCGGTCGTCGCCTCACGCATTCTGTCCGATCTCACCGGTCACGAGGTTCGACTCAAGTGCGAGAACCTGCAGCGCACCGGTTCGTTCAAGCCACGCGGTGCATACTTTCGGATCGCTCGACTGTCCGCAGCGGAACGTGCGGGAGGGGTGGTCGCCGCAAGTGCGGGAAATCACGCACAGGGCGTCGCCTGGGCCGCCACACAGCTGGGTATATCGGCGACGGTGTTCATGCCGACGGGTGTGTCGTTGCCGAAGTTGGTGGCCACCAAGGCCTACGGCGCGGATGTGACACTCGTCGGGACAACCGTCGACGAGGCATTGAAGAGCGCACGCGATTTCGCCGACCGCACCGGCGCCACCCTCATTCACCCGTTCGATCACATCGACATCGTCGCTGGGCAAGCAACTCTGGGCGCGGAGGTGCTCGAGCAGATGCCGGAGGTCGGCACGATCGTGGTTCCGACCGGGGGCGGAGGACTGCTCGCGGGCGTCGCCGCGGCCGCGCACCTGCGCAAGCCCGGAGTGCGGATCATCGGCGTCCAGGCCGAGGGGGCAGCCGCCTGGCCTGCCTCTCTCACCGCAGGTCACCCGATCGCCGCCGAGGCGATGTCGACGATGGCCGACGGTATCGCGGTAGGCCTTCCGGGGACCGTGCCGTTCGCGCATGTGACGGACTGGGTCGACGATGTGGTTACGGTCAGCGAGGATGCGTTGTCGCGCGCATTGCTGCTGTGCATCGAACGCGCGAAACTGATCGTCGAACCGGCCGGTGCTGCCGCCGTGGCGGCACTGATGACCCGCGACGACCTTCGACTCGAAGGCCCGGTCTGCGCAGTTCTGTCCGGCGGAAACATCGACCCGTTGCTCCTGACGCACGTCATCACCCATGGCCTCCGCGCAGCGGGCCGCTATCTGGCAGTGCGTGCGACGATTTCGGATCGACCGGGTGGTCTGCTCGACCTGCTGGGAGTGGTGAAGCAACACGGCGCCAGCGTCGTCGACGTCGTCCATTCCCGCACCGGGGGACAGTTGGGACTCGAGGAAGTCGATGTGATGTTGACCGTCGAAACCCGCGGGCCGGTGCACCGCCAGGACGTGCTCGCAGCCCTCGCTGCCAGCGGATATGTCGTCTCCATCGCGCCCTGACGCGCGCGTCGCCGTTTCGGTGCGGATGGCAGGGCAGGCGTCCGACCGGTTAATCTTCGACGGGTTTCGAGTCTGCTTCTACGCACAGCACCGAACGGAAATGGGGAGCACAGTATGGCGAACGCCATCGAAGTCGAGAATCTGGTACTCGAGTACGGCAAGAACATCGCTCTGAACGGCGTCAGTTTTCAGGTGCCGGAGGGCACGGTGCTCGGCGTACTCGGGCCCAACGGCGCAGGAAAGACTACTGCGGTGCGCATTCTCGCAACGCTGCTCAAGGCCACATCGGGGACGGCGAAGGTCCACGGCGTCGATGTGGGGGACAAGCCCAACGATGTCCGAAAGATGATCGGGCTGACCGGACAGTTCGCGGCCGTCGACGAATATCTGACGGGGTACGAGAACCTGGAGATGGTCGGCAGGCTCTTCGGCCTGAAGAAGTCCGAAGCTCGACAACGCGCCGACGAGTTGCTGGCTCGCTTCGATCTCGAATACGCGCGCGACCGGACGGCGAAGCAGTACTCGGGAGGTATGCGTCGCCGGCTCGATATCGCCGCCAGCCTCATCGGTCGACCGAAGGTCGTCTTTCTCGACGAACCCACCACCGGGCTGGATCCGCGAAGCCGAATGGGTATGTGGGACTTCATCGGCGACCTGGTGAAGGACGGAACGACCATACTTCTGACGACGCAGTACCTGGAGGAGGCCGATCGCCTGGCGGATAAGATCATCGTCCTCGACAAGGGGTCGATCATCGCCGAGGGCACGGCCGACCAGCTCAAGTCCCAGGTGGGTGGTGAGCGGGTGGAGTTCGTGCTGACGGACCCCGCAGACCATCACCGGGCGCTCGAGATCCTGACGCCCGTCGGGCTGGACGTACCCACCTACGACGCACAGACACGCCGAATCAGTATGCCCGTCGGCGGCGGTGCCGAGGACCTCACCACCGCGCTGCTCGGTTTCAAGCAGGCGAATATATCGGTTGTCGACGTCGGCCTGCGGCGACCCAATCTCGACGATGTGTTTCTCACCCTCACCGGTCATACCGCCGAGGACGACGTAGTAGCGGAGGAAGAGAAATGAGCGTTGCTCGCGATTCCCTGATCATCACCAAGCGAAACCTGATCAAGCTCAAGCGCGTTCCCGATCTGCTGTTCTTCGCCACGCTGTCGCCGATCATGTTCGTGCTGCTGTTCGCGTACGTGTTCGGTAGTGCCATCGACATTCCCGGAGTGGACTACAAGAGCTTCCTGATGGGCGGAATCTTCGTCCAGACCATGATCTTCGGGGCCACCATCACCGGGTCCTCGCTCGCCGAAGACCTGCAGAAGGGCGTGATGGATCGATTCCGATCGCTGCCGATGGCACGCTCGGCCGTCGTGATCGGTAGAACCGCAGCCGATGTCGGCAACAACATCGTCACCATCACCATCATGTCGATCACCGGACTCATCGTGGGATGGCGAATCACCTCGTCGTTCTTCGAAGCGCTCGCCGGATACGTGTTGCTGCTGCTGTTCGCGTACTCGATCTCGTGGGTCATGGCGTACATGGGATTGCTGGTTCGCTCGCCCGAGCTGTTCAACAATGCATCGTTCATCGTCATCTTCCCGCTGACGTTCATCGCCAACACGTTCGTGCCGATCGACAACTTCCCGACCGTGCTCAAGGTGATCGCCGAGTGGAATCCGATCTCCTCGACGGTGCAGGCGGTGCGTGAACTCTTCGGCAACACGAACCCGCTGGCACCGGCGCCGGATGCGTGGCCGCTGCAGAATCCCATCCTCTACACATTGATCTGGGTCGTACTGTTCCTCGTCATCTTCGTGCCGCTGTCGGTGCGCAAGTACGAGAAAACCCTCACCGCCTGAGGACGTAAGAAAAGAACCCCCGGCCGCAAGCGGCCGGGGGCTCTTTCTGCGAACACGAAAGTTTACGTGTGGTACGGCTCAGCACTGATCAGCGTGACTTTCATCGTCTTGCCGTTGGGCAGCGAGTACTCGCGGGTGTCGCCGACCTTCGCGTCGATGAGCGCGCCGCCGAGAGGCGAGCTGGGGGAGTAGACCTCGAGCTTGCCGTCACGCGCACCTTCTTCGCGAGTCGCGATGAGGAAGGTCTCGGTATCGGACTCGTCACCGTCGTAGTACACCTTCACGACGGATCCGGGCAGCGCCACACCGGACTGAGTCGGGGCTTCGCCGACCTTCGCCGAGTTGAGCAGTTCCTGAAGCTGTCGGATGCGCGCTTCCTGCTGGCCCTGCTCCTCGCGTGCAGCGTGGTAGCCGCCGTTCTCTTTCAGATCGCCCTCTTCGCGTCGCTCGTTGATTTCGGCGGCGATGACCGGGCGATTGGAAATGAGTTGGTCGAGTTCGCTCTTGAGCCTGTCGTGGGATTCCTGGGTTAGCCAGGTCACCTGGGTCTCGGTCATCTCGATCACTCCCTTGTAGTCGAAGCCGCGGTGGGCTCCCGGTCTGTTGCTGACGAACGCACGAATATGCGGGAACACCCGAACCCGGTCATATCGCGGGCCCGACTCTCGCTCACGGTCATTTCGCAAGTTCCATTTCGCTCCGGAACCTGGGATCGGCCCGCTTCCTGAGCCGCCGCAGCGAGGGTGCATTCTCGGCACCGTCAACCGTCACTCCGGCCGTCAATGCAGCAATACACGGCTCCAGTTCGGAACCGTGTACCGGCCTATCTTACCACGGGGCAGCGAGCAGTCAGCTGGCCCGTAAATATTCGGGAACGTTCGTGCTGCATCCGTAGACATCACCCACAGCGGGTGGTTGGGAGGTCCGCACGATGGACGTCACCGAGATTTCTCGGGCCGACGAGCCCGGTACGAGAAGCTCGCGTCTGCCGGTTTCCGACCCGTCACGAGAGCGGGCCCGCACGATGCACACCACGTCGCGCTCCGAATCCGGGCGCGTGACGCTGAAGGTGATGGACAATGTGCTGTCGTCGACCAGATCGAATGTCAGGGCCGTGGCCTCGACATCGGCGACCGCGAAGCGTTGATATCCGACGAATGCAATACCCAGTCCGACGACAAGCACGAGCGCCAACAGAAGCGTCTGGATGCGTCGGCTGACAGGGCGGCGCGACGCCGACGCCGGATAGCGGCCCTCGGGGAGCGTGGCAGTCATACGAACTTTCGTCGTGAGCGGAACCTTCGTGGTCTACGGCAGCCGGTGCGCGCTGTGTCGGTGCCAAGTGGAACTATAGGGGGAGGGGAAGAATCAGGCGAAGCTGAGGTGAGGAAGATCGTGAGCGGACTACGGCTCATGGCTGTGCACGCCCATCCCGACGACGAGTCGAGCAAGGGCGCTGCCACGACGGCTCGATACGCGGCCGAGGGAAACGATGTGCTCGTGGTGAGCCTCACCGGCGGTGAACGAGGAGACATCCTCAATCCGGCGATGGACATCCCGGGGGTTCACGAACGCATCCAGGAGGTGCGTCGCGAGGAGATGGCGGAGGCAGCGCGCATCCTCGGCGTCGGGCACACGTGGCTCGGCTACATGGACTCCGGTCTTCCCGAGGGCGACCCGCTGCCACCGCTACCCGAGGGCTGTTTCGCCCTCGTGCCGCTGGAGGAGTCGACCGAGTCGCTCGTGAAGGTGATCAGGGATTTCAAGCCGCATGTGATCACCACATACGACGAAAAGGGCGGTTATCCGCACCCCGATCACATCCGTTGCCACGAGGTGTCGGTTGCCGCGTTCGAGGCGGCGGGGGATCCGGAGAAGTTCCCGGACGCAGGTGAGCCGTGGACGCCGCTCAAGCTGTACTACTCGCACGGCTTCCTGCGTAAACGGATGCAGCTGTTCAACGACTGGTTCGTCGATCGGGGTGAGGAAAGTCCGTTCGTCGACTGGCTCGCGCGCTGGAGCAGCGATCGTGACGAGATCATGGAACGCATCACCACCCAGGTCACGGTCGGTGAGTACTTCGGGCAGCGCGACGATGCGTTGCGCGCGCATGCGACGCAGATCGACCCCAACGGCGCGTTCTTCGCGGTCCCGGTCGAGGTGCAGCAGAAGCTGTGGCCGACCGAGGAATACGAGCTCGCTCGCACGCGGGTGAAGACGTCGATCCCGGAGACAGATCTGTTCGCCGGCATCGAATCGGAGAAGTCCGAGTGATCGTCTCACTGTTGGCCCAAGGTGCCCCGGGCCCGGAGTTCGGGAAATCCTCTCCCATCGGTCTGGTCATCATCGTGGCGTTGCTCCTGGGCACTGCGCTGCTGATCTGGTCGATGAACAAGCAGATCAAGAGGCTGCCGGACACCTTCGAGAAGGAGGATCCGACGCCCGATCAGGAGCTCGACGAAGGTACCGACCGAGGTGCGGTTCGAAAGCCCGAGCGCGACGAGAGCTGAACGGTGACCGGTCGCAACACCCTCGGCGATTCGACGAGTCCGTATCTGCGTCAGCACGCCGATAATCCGGTGCACTGGCAGCAGTGGACGGCCGAGGCGTCGCAGTCCGCGCGCGACCGCGACGTTCCGATTCTGCTTTCCATCGGGTACTCGGCGTGCCACTGGTGCCACGTCATGGCGCATGAGTCATTCGAGGACGAGGCCACCGCGGCTGCGATGAACGCGGGGTTCGTCTGCATCAAGGTCGACCGCGAGGAGCGCCCCGACCTCGACTCGGTGTACATGAACGCCACTGTCGCAATGACGGGTCAGGGCGGTTGGCCGATGACGTGTTTCCTCACCCCGGACGGTGAACCGTTCTACTGCGGCACCTACTACCCGCCGCGTCCGCTCGGCACACTGCCGTCGTTTCCCCAGCTGCTGGACGCGATCACCGAGACGTGGACGACCCGTCGCAGCGAAGTGTTCGACGCCTCCGCCGCGATCACCACCGCCCTGCGCGAGAACTCCGGACGGCTGCCGGCATCGGAGCGTCCGATCGACGCAGACCTGCTCGACGAGGCAGTCGCGTCCGTGCTCGGTGACGAGGACCTCGAATTCGGTGGTTTCGGTGGTGCCCCGAAGTTCCCGCCGGGCGCGTTGCTGGAAGGTCTGCTTCGCCACCACGAGCGCACCGGATCATCCGAGGCGTTGTCCGCGGCGCGTCGGACCGCGGAGGCGATGGCCAGGGGCGGAATTCACGATCAGATCGGCGGCGGCTTCGCGCGGTACTCCGTCGACGCCGAATGGATCGTTCCGCACTTCGAGAAGATGCTCTACGACAATGCGCTGCTCCTGAGGTTCTACGGTCATCTCGCGCGCGTCACCGCCGACCCACTTGCCACCGACTCACTGGCGATCCGGGTCGCCGACGCCACCGCGAATTTCATGCTGCGCGAACTACGCACCGAAGCAGGCTGTTTCGCGTCCGCCCTCGACGCCGACACCGAGGGCGTCGAGGGGTCGACCTACGTGTGGACTCCGGAGCAGTTGGTCGAAGTCCTCGGGTTCGAGGACGGTGTGTGGGCCGCCGGTCTCTTCGCCGTCAGCAGTGCCGGCACGTTCGAAGGCGGGACCTCGGTGCTGCAACTGCCGGAGGACCCCGAGGACGCTGAGCGGTTCGTCCGCGTCTGCCGGAGCCTGATGGCGGCGCGTGATGGCCGCCCGCAACCCGGCCGCGACGACAAAGTGGTCACGGCCTGGAATGGGCTTGCCGTGACCGCCCTCGCCGAGACCGGCGCGGCACTGGGACGCCTCGACTGGATCGACGCTGCCGTCGAATGCGCCGAGCAGATCTTCGCCACCCACTTCGAGCACGGCCGACTGCGGCGTGCCTCCCTGGGAAGCCATGTCGGTGACGCGAAAGGAGTGCTCGAGGATTATGCATGCATGGCCGTCGCGTCGTCGACGTTGTTTCAGGTGACCGGTGAACAGGTGTGGGTCGAGCGTGCCCAGCAACTTCTCGACGCGGCGATCGAGCACTTCGCTGACCCTGCCCACCTGGGCAGTTGGTTCGATACAGCCGACGACGCCGAAGCTCTGGTCACCCGGCCACGGGACCCGTTGGACAATGCCACACCGTCGGGTGCCTCGACCATCACCGAAGCTCTGCTGACGGCAGCCACGCTCGTCCCGGCCGATGACGCCGCCCGTTACAGCGAACTGGCAGCCGCGGGGCTGGCGGACGCGGTCATCGTGCTCGAGCGCTCACCACGTTCGGGTGGACACTGGTTGACCGTCGCCGAAGCATCCGTGCGCGGCCCTCTGCAGATTGCTGTCTCGACAGCTACGTCCGGGGCGGAAAGCGCGCTCCTGACGGTTGCCCGCAGACATGCTCCCGGCGGAACCGTCGTGGTCGCGGGCGTCGTCGATTCGGCACCGCTGCTGGCGGATCGGCCCACCGTCGACGGCCGGGATACCGCGTACGTGTGCCGAGGCTTCGTCTGTGACCGGCCGGTTACTTCCGAGCTCGAACTCGTCGAGGCGCTCCAGCGCTGAAACCTGGCAGCTAGAACAGAACCATCCACACGGCAACGAGGTGGCAGACCGCCGCGAGCACGGTGGATGCGTGGAAGAACTCGTGAAAACCGAACGTCGTCGGCCAGGGGTTGGGCCACTTCGTGGCGTAGAGGATTGCGCCGATGCTGTACAGAATTCCGCCGGCGAGTAGCAGCAGGAACGGCGCGTAACCAACCTGGTCGATGAGTGTCGGCGCGACCGGGACGATGGCCCAGCCGAGGATGAGGTAGAGCGGAACACCGACCCAGCGCGGGCTCTGGGGCCACAGCATCTTCAGCGCTACGCCGCCGAGGGCGCCCGCCCACACCACGATCAGCAGTGTCCGGCCGGTGCTCTCCGGCAATCCCAGCACAGCGAACGGGGTGTAGCTGCCTGCGATGAACACGAAGATCATCGAGTGATCCGCCCGCTTCATCCACATGCGGTGGGAAGGGTTGCTCCAGTTCACGCGGTGATACGTCGCACTGACTCCGAAGACTCCACAGACGGTGATCGCGTACACGGTCGTCGCGATTCCCGCACTGACCGACACGAGAGTGAAGGCGAGGGTCACCAGAACGATCCCGGAGACGACTGCCACGCCGAAGGCGTACAGGTGAATCCAGCCGCGCATACGAGGTTTGACTGGCAGCTCGTTCAGACCGAACATCGTCATGCGGATGACCTCCTCTGCGCGCGGCGAACCTACGCCCCCGTAGGTTCGCCGCTCACTCTACCGGTGAGTAGAGCCGAAGCGGCGGCGTAAGGTTGTCCTCCGTGGTGATGTCTCGGTGAAGATTCTCCCGACCAAGGTTCGCGGCGTTCTGTACAACGTGTACGAGCGTCGTTTGCTGACGCAACTCGACGGTGTGGCGCATCCGCGTCACGTCGCTGTGATGTGCGACGGAAACCGGCGATGGGCGCGGCAGAACGGTTTCACCGACGTCGCGCACGGGCACCGAATGGGTGCGCTGAAGATCGCGGAGATGCTGAGTTGGTGTGACGCTGCGGGTATCGAAATGGCGACGATCTATCTGTTGTCGACCGAGAACCTCCAGCGCGACCCCGACGAACTGGATGCACTGCTGGAGATCATCACCGACGTGGTCGAGGAAATCTGCGGCCCCGGCCAGAACTGGGGCGTCAAGATCGTCGGAACGCTCGACCTGCTGCCGGCCGCGACTGCGCGGCGCCTGAAGGAGGCAGCCGAACTGACCTCGGGGCGCACCGGCACGCACGTCAACGTCGCCGTCGGATACGGCGGTCGGCAGGAGATCGCCGATGCCGTGCAATCGCTGGTGGGCGACAAGATCGCCGAGGGGCTCACCGGTGAGGAGTTGGTGCGATCGATCGACGTCAGCGGCATCGACGGCCACCTTTACACCTCCGGGCAGCCGGACCCCGATCTGGTGATCCGCACGTCCGGCGAACAACGGCTCTCGGGCTTCCTGCTGTGGCAGAGCGCATACTCCGAGATCTGGTTCACCGAGGCGTACTGGCCCGAGTTCCGGCGAGTCGACTTCCTCCGAGCACTCCGCGATTACGCCGCCCGGCACCGGCGGTTCGGCGCTTAGGCGCTTCGCGCATGTGCGTGGAAATACATAGCCCTCTATGTATTTCCACGCACATGTGCCGCCAGGCGCCTACAGCTTCCGTAACCGAAGTCTGTTGATGGCGTGGTCGTTGTCCTTGCGCAACACCATCGTCGCGCGCGGCCGCGTCGGGAGGATGTTGTCCACCAGATTCGGCAGGTTGATCGAGTGCCACAGATCCTCGGCAGCGATGCGGGCATGCTCGTCGGACAGATTCGCGTAATGATGAAAGTGTGCCTCGGGGTTGGCGAACGAGGTCTTCCGCAACGCCAGGAAACGCTTGACGTACCACGCCTCGATATCCTCGATCCGCGCGTCGACGTAGATCGAGAAATCGAACAGATCCGACACCATCAGTCGCGAACCGGTCTGCAACACATTGAGGCCCTCGACGATGAGGATGTCCGGCTGACGCACCATGTGGAACTGGCCCTTGACGATGTCGTACGAGACGTGCGAGTACACCGGGGCGGCCACCTCCTCCGCGCCGGACTTGACCTCGGTGACGAAGCGCAGCAGCTTGCGGCGGTCGTAGCTCTCTGGGAACCCCTTGCGGTGCAGAATCCCTCGCCGCATGAGTTCCGCCGTCGAATACAGAAACCCGTCCGTGGTGACCAGATCGACGCGCGGATGATGCTCCCAGCGGGCGAGCAGCGCCTGCAGCACGCGGGCGGTCGTGGATTTTCCGACGGCCACACTTCCGGCGACCCCGATCACGAACGGAACCTGACGATCGGGGTGCTTCTCGCCGAGGAACGTCGCAGTTGCCGCGAACAACCGCTGTCGGGCCGCGACCTGAAGGTGGATCAGACGGGCGAGCGGAAGGTAGACCTCGGCGACCTCGTCGAGATCGATCTGCTCCCCGAGTCCGCGAAGCCCGACCAGTTCCTCCTCGGTGAGAACCAGCGGCGTGGACTGCCGAAGCATGCGCCACTGCGCTCTGTCGAACTCGACATAGGGGCTGGACTCGCTCATTGACGCCACCACGCGATAGGCATGACGCGGTGGCCCAGCAGGCGTGAGCTCCGAAGGAGCGCGAGTCGCATGACTTCAGATTGTGCTCGCTGGCACCGTGACTCGCTCGGGCGGGGTCATTCCGCAGGCTCCATTCGCGCAACCATTATCGTCGGGTGTCATGAACGCCGACTCTCTCGTTGATGAATATCTCCTCCTCGGTCTGAGTTTCGACCGGCTCGAGGAAGGCTTCGTCGACGCCTATACCGGCGACCCCGAGTTGCGTTCTCGCACCGAGAACGCGCCCGCACCGGAGCCGCGTGCCCTCGCGCGCAAAGCCGCCGACCTGCGCGCGGCGATCGCCGATACCGACCTGCCGACTCAACGCGCGGAATTCATCGATGTGCACCTGCGGGCACTGGAATGCTCCGGACGCAAGTTCGCCGGCGAGGACATCGGCTTCGTCGACGAAGTATTCGCCTACTTCGATGTGCAGATCGAACCGGGCAGTCAGGACGACTATCGGGAAGCGCACCGTCGGATGGACGAGGTCCTGTCGGGGCCGGGAAACCTGGCCGAACGGCTGGCGGCGCATCGCGCAAGTGACGTGGTCCCCGCCGATCGGCTCCAGGATTGCGTCGACGCCTTTTCGAGCGCGCTGCGCGACCGAGTGCGCGCGGAGTACACGTTGCCGGAGTCCGAACAGGTGAACTACGAGGTCGTCGGCGACAAGCCGTGGTCGGGTTTCAACTACTACCTCGGCAACTACACCTCCACCGTGGCGATCAACTCCGACCTGGAGCAGCAGATGGCAAGCCTGCCGCATCTGATCGCGCACGAGGCGTACCCC
Source organism: Rhodococcus sp. I2R (assembly GCF_020889545.1). Lineage (NCBI taxonomy): Bacteria > Bacillati > Actinomycetota > Actinomycetes > Mycobacteriales > Nocardiaceae > Rhodococcus > Rhodococcus sp. I2R. The sequence continues at coordinate 159,333 of NZ_JAHUTG010000010.1, read as the reverse complement.
GGCCACCACACCGAACACTGCAGAAAAGAGGCCGGTCTCGTCGCTGCGGGTCAGCGCGAACAAACACTGTTCCTCGTCAACACCCCGCAATGCCTGATGGCCGAGGGGCTGGCCGATCTCGCGCTGAAGTCGATCGTCGGACCCGGGTGGGGCTTGTGGGCGCAGGAGATCTACGCCGATCTGGGGTTGCGCTTCGACGGAGAGAGGGCGGAACGGCTCTCGGAGGCCTCGGGTCAGCTTCTGGGCGTGCGTCAGGACGCAGCGCTGCTGCTGCACGATCAGCACCGCAGTCACGACGATGTGGCCGCATACCTCGAGAGGTGGGCGCTGGCCTCGCCGAAGCGGGCCCGTCAGAGCTTGAAGTTCCTCTCCTCCCCGCTGTGGCGGGCGTACATCAGCACTTACGTCGAGGGCTACAAGCTTCTCGGCGGCTGGCTGGACCAGGGCGTGACGGTGGCCGATCGGTCCGCTCTCTTCGGCAGGCTGCTCGACGAACCCCTCATTCCGAGCGCGCTTAGGTGACGGACGAGCGCGTCTTCTAAACTGTCCAGGTCCACCTTGCTGCGTTCTCTTGGAGACCCCCTTTATGACTGACGTCAACAACCTGTCGCTCGCCGAACTCGACCCCGAGGTCGCCGAGGCGCTGGCGGGTGAGCTCGGCCGTCAGCGCGACACCCTCGAGATGATCGCGTCCGAGAACTTCGTGCCTCGCGCGGTGTTGCAGGCTCAGGGCAGCGTGCTGACCAACAAGTACGCCGAGGGATACCCGGGTCGTCGCTACTACGGCGGCTGCGAGCACGTCGACGTCGTGGAGGACCTCGCCCGCAACCGCGCCAAGGAACTCTTCGGCGCCGAGTTCGCCAACGTCCAGCCGCATGCAGGTGCGCAGGCCAACGCCGCGGTGCTGATGGCACTGATCAACCCCGGCGACAAGATCATGGGCCTCGATCTCGCGCACGGCGGTCACCTCACACACGGCATGAAGCTCAACTTCTCCGGCAAGCTCTACGAGGTCGAGTCGTACGGCGTCAGCAAGGAAGACCACCGCATCGACATGGACGAGGTGCGCAAGCAGGCCGTCCAAGCCAAGCCGCAGGTACTCATCGCAGGTTGGTCGGCATACCCTCGTCACCAGGACTTCGAGGCTTTCCGCTCCATCGCGGACGAGGTCGGCGCGCTCCTCTGGGTCGACATGGCGCACTTCGCCGGGCTCGTCGCCGCCGGTGTGCACCCCTCGCCCGTCCCGTACGCGGACGTCGTGTCCACCACCGTCCACAAGACCCTCGGTGGCCCTCGCTCCGGCATGATCCTGGCGAAGAAGGAGTGGGCCAAGAAGCTCAACTCCGCGGTGTTCCCCGGCCAGCAGGGCGGACCGCTGATGCATGCCATTGCCGCCAAGGCCGTCGCTTTCAAGATCGCCGCGACGCCCGAATTCAAGGAACGTCAGGAGCGCACCCTGCTCGGCGCGTCGTTGCTGGCCGAGCGTCTGAACGGCGCCGATGTCGCCGAGAAGGGCATCTCCGTCCTCACCGGCGGCACCGACGTGCACCTCGCGCTCGTCGACCTGCGTAACAGTTCGCTCGACGGCCAGCAGGCCGAGGATCTGCTGCACGAGGTCGGCATCACCGTAAACCGCAACGCTGTTCCGTTCGACCCCCGGCCGCCGATGGTCACCTCCGGCCTGCGCATCGGGACCGCGGCACTGGCGACGCGCGGCTTCGGCGAAGCCGAGTTCACCGAGGTAGCCGACATCATCGGCACCGCCCTCGCCACCGGTGAAGCCAGCGATGCGCTCAAGGAACGCGTCGTCAAGCTCGCCCAGAGCAAGCCGCTGTACGACGGACTCGAGGACTGGGGTCTGCTGGGCTAGCTCGTTTGACGCATGAATGGGCCATCGCAACGGTTAGACGGTTGCGGTGGCCCATTCATGCGTCGAGGGGCCTGCGTCCCGGGCACGGTTAACGCGTTGTTCACCGACACGCCCCGCAGTCGGGAAGCCGATCCTTGGTTTTGGCGGTAGCGTCGGCAGCAACAGACAGCGGGGAAGCTGCCTGTGCGGGAGGTTCTGATACGTGACTGAGCAAGTGAGCGCGAGAGGGCCGGCACCCGGTCCTCGTGTCAACTGACACTTCGGGACCGACCGGCCGAGCGATATGTACGTCCGCGCGGTGCCGCGCCGGACATAGGAGCCCCACGTGACCACTTCACGCTCCGTTTCCGCCCCTTTCCGGACATTCGTGCTCGATACCTCGGTGCTGCTGTCGGACCCTTGGGCAGTCATTCGTTTCGCCGAGCACAATGTGGTCCTTCCGCTGGTGGTCATCAGCGAACTGGAGGGTAAACGCCATCATCATGAGCTCGGATGGTTCGCGCGGGAATCCTTGCGCATGCTCGACGATCTCCGTGTCGCGCACGGGCGTCTCGACCAGCCGGTTCCTATCGGAACAGACGGTGGCACACTGCAAGTCGAGCTCAATCACACCGATCCTGCAGTCCTGCCGGTCGGATTCAGGACCGACTCCAACGACTCGCGGATCCTTGCCTGTGCACTGAACCTGGCGGCCGAAGGCAAAGACGTCGTATTGGTCAGCAAGGATATTCCGCTTCGGGTCAAGGCAGGTGCAGTCGGACTCCCCGCCGACGAGTATCACGCACACGACGTGGTTCCGTCCGGCTGGACGGGCATGGCCGAGCTCGAGGTTCAGGCCAGCGACATCGACCAACTCTTCGCCGACGGCGTCGTCGACCTCGATGGTGCCCGAGAACTGCCCTGCCACACGGGGGTTCGTTTGCTCGGTGGACGATCGTCTGCGCTCGGTCGGGTCACTCCGGACAAGCAAGTCCAGCTGGTACGCGGTGAGCGTGAAGCCTTCGGTCTGCATGGCCGGTCCGCGGAACAGCGTGTTGCGCTTGATTTGCTGCTCGACGAGAGCATCGGAATCGTCTCACTCGGCGGCAAGGCGGGTACCGGTAAGTCTGCGCTCGCACTGACCGCCGGGCTCGATGCTGTGTTGGAGCGCCGGACACACCGGAAAGTCATTGTGTTCCGACCCCTTTACGCGGTCGGCGGTCAGGAGCTCGGTTACCTGCCCGGTAGCGAAAGCGAAAAGATGGGGCCGTGGGCGCAGGCGGTCTTCGACACCCTCGATGGCCTGGCAAGCCCGGAGGTGATGGAGGAGGTCATCGCGCGCGGAATGCTGGAAGTGTTGCCGCTGACGCATATTCGCGGTCGTTCGCTGCACGATGCGTTCGTGATCGTCGACGAGGCGCAGTCCCTCGAACGCAACGTGTTGCTGACGGTTCTCTCCCGCCTCGGCAGCGGCTCACGCGTCGTGCTCACCCACGACGTCGCGCAGCGCGACAACCTGCGCGTCGGACGGCACGACGGCGTCGCCGCCGTGATCGAAAAGCTCAAGGGGCACCCGCTTTTCGCGCACATCACCTTGACCCGCAGTGAGCGTTCCCCGATCGCCGCGCTGGTGACCGAGATGCTCGAAGAGTTCGGTCCCGCAGGCGCCTAGCGGCACATGTGAGTGGAAATACATGTCCCAGTGTGTATTTCCACTCACATGGCGCGGAACGCGCCCCTTACAAGACCTTTGAAGAAGTCGACGTTGTCGAAGTGGTCACGCCACACGACGATCTTGCCGTCGCGGACCTCGAAGGTCCCGCACACCCAGAACTCGATTCGCAACCTGCGCCAGATCAGCACATCGGTGCGTTCGGTGAGAACGACGTTCCCGTTCTCGGCGATGTGGTGCATCACGGCCTCGAAGCCGTACTGCGGCTTGTTGAACAACCGCATGAACTTGCCGACCCGGGAGATACCGCGCACTTTGGGCATACCGACGTTGTGCCATACCACGTCCTCACCCAGTCGCGCGATGACGTCGTCGAAATCGCCCCGGTTTGCCGCGTCGAACATGTCCTGCACGAGTGCTGCCGCCTGCAGTGTCTCGGTCACTTGGTGAATCGCCCCATCCCATTTTTGTCGAAGAACTCGAGGGTAACCGTATCGCCGCTGAAGGTTGCCTGCGATATCGATCCGTCGGGGGCGTTCTCGCCGGTCGGCACGAAGGTGAACGTATCGCCGTCCCAGTGGGTGAGTTCGAAGGACGTCGCATCCGGTCCGAGCGAGAGCATCAGTGCGCCGCCGGCTTCCTCGACGGTTGCCGGACCCCAGAATTCGTTCTGATATACCCCGGCGTACGACGGTAGCGGCCGCGCGGGGGTGGGGTTTTCGGGTGCGGTTGCATCGACCAGTTCGCCTTCGGGATCGCTCATCGATGCAAATGCACCCTGGTACAACGTCCGCCAGTCCTCGCGGACCTCGCCGAACTGTACGAGATCGGCGAACTCGGCGGTGAGTGTCTCGGCGAGACCGATCGGTGCGGCGTTGGTCAATGCGATGATCGCCACGTCCAGCGAGGGAATCCACAGGAAGTTCGTGCCCGCGCCCAGGGCGAACGCTCCAGAGTGACTCACCGTCGTGCGCCCCGCGGCGTTCGCCGAGACATTGAACCCGTAGCCGTAGAACCCGGCGCGCGTATCGGGCGTCGGCGACGGGCTCGACACGATCTGCGCCGTCACGGCGGGGACCAGTGCATCGGCGTCGACGATTTGGGTGCCGTCGTACACTCCCTCCTCGGTGAGCATCGTCATCCACGCGGCCATGTCGTTCGCCGAGGAGCTGACCCCGCCAGCCGGCGTCTGCGCGTCGGGCTCGCGCTGGTATTTCGCCTCGTACTCGCCGTCCGCGAGGACGTGCGGGACGGCTCGATTCTCGCGGTCGATGTAGTCGGAGAACCGCGAACTCGTCGATGTCATCCCGAGGGGTCCGTAGAGGGCGTCCTGGCTGAGCGTCTCCCAATCTTTGCCCGACGCCTGCGCTACGGCCTCGGCCGCTGCCGTCACACCGAAGTTGGTGTAGTGGTAAGTCGACCGGAACGGATCGAGGGGAATTTCGCGAAGGCGTTCGAGCACTTGCCGACGGTCGTATCCGAGATCCTCGAGCAGGTCGCCTGCGTGGCTGGGCAGGCCGCTGCGGTGGGCATAGAAGTCGCCGACGGTGACATTGCTGGTCACCCACGGGTCCGACAGCGCAAACCACGGTAGCTCCGAGCTCACCGGAGTCGACCAGTCGACGACACCGGCTTCGACCTGCGAGGCGACGACGGTCGAACCGACGGGCTTGGACAAGGAAGCGAGCTGGAAGACGGTGTCACCGTCGACGGACTCGTCCGTGCCGACTTCTCGCACGCCGAAGCCCTCCGAATACACCACCTCGCCGTCGTGCACGACAGCGACGGCCATGCCGGGAATGTTGGATGACTCCATCAGTTCCTGGGCGATGCCGTCGAGCTGCCCGACGGCATAGTCGATGCGTCCGTCGGGCACGTCGACTCCCGACACTTGGCCGGGCGAGAGTTCGGAGTCCGCGGTCGGCGGCGGTGACGAGGGGGACGGTTCCTCGGATTCGGTCGAATCCGAGGAACATCCTGCCGCGACAATCATGATCGTCGCGGCAGCAAGAGACAGCAGTTTTCGGCCAGACCGCGTCATCGCGAGCCCTCTCCTCGAAGTGAGTAGATGCACAGAGCTTAGACCTGCAGAGATGCAGTTTTGGGAGAAATCACAGACGTCAGGGGCCCGAACTCGGCGGGCACGTCGAGAAGATACGGTTGCGGGTATGCCTACGAACATGACGGACGGCGACCTGTTGCTCCAACTGGAGCCTGCCGTAGAAGAGACACTGCGTCGTCACATCGAAGAAGCCGAGGACTGGCATCCCCACGACTTCGCGCCGTGGGACGACGGACGGAACTTCGCCTTCCTCGGCGGAGAGGACTGGTCTTCGGAGCAGTCGCACCTCAGCGACGTGGAAATACTGTCGGCAACGGTGAGTATTCTCGTCGCCGACAACCTGCCGTCCTACCACCGCGAGCTCGCCCGGGCCCTCACTGACCTCGGGGCATGGTGGCGGTGGACCGGACGCTGGACGTCGGAGGAGAACCGTCAGGCGATCGTCCTGCGCGACTACATGGTGCTCACCCGCGCGGTGGATCCCGTCGCTCTCGAGCGGGTGCGTATGGAGGAGATGACCAGGGGTTACGACGCCCCCAGCCTGCACGTTCTCGACATTCTCGCGGAATTCGCGCTCATCGAGACATCGGCGACGGTGCGCAACAACAACACCATCGCACTCGGCGGCGACGAGGTGCTCGCAAAGATTCTGTCGAAGATCGTCGTCGACGACACGCGTCAGGCCGAGGTGTTCGCCAAGATCGCCGACGAGGCATTCGGTGTCGTTCCGGACCAGATGGCGCGTGCGATCGCCGATCGTATCCAAGGCTTCGCCATCCCCGTCGTCGACCTGCCGAGCAAGGCCAACAGCACCGAGGCGCTCGCCGCTGCCGGGATCTACGACGAGGACCAGCAGCGCGAGAAGGTGTTCAAGCCGGTTCTGGCGCGGTGGAACTTCTTCGACCGTGACGACCTCGGCGACGAGGGCAAGAAAGCTCGCGACGAGATCGCTCACTTGGCCTGAGTGCGCCCCACCGCTTGGCATGAATGGGCCATCGCAACCGTCTGACCGTTGCGATGGCCCATTCATGCGATGGGGGCCAGCTAGCTGACTAGTCCTTGACCTTCGCCATGGCCAGCACGTCCAGGCGCTTGTCGAGCTCTTCCTCGCTCAGCTTGTCGCCGATGAGTCCGCGGTCGATGACGGTCTGGCGGATCGTCTTCTTCTCTTTCAACGCCTGCTTGGCGACGGCTGCTGCTTCCTCGTAGCCGATCGCGGAGTTCAGCGGCGTCACGATGGACGGCGAGGACTCGGCGAGTGTCTTGAGGCGATCGGTGTTCGCTTCCAGCCCGACGATGCACTTGTCGGCGAACAGCACCGAGACGTTGGCGAGCAGTTTGAACGATTCGAGAACGTTGCGCGCCATCATCGGGATGTACACGTTGAGCTCGAATGCACCGGACGCGCCGCCGAATGCCGTTGCCGCGTCGTTGCCGACAACCTGAGCTGCCACCTGTGTAACAGCCTCGGGGAGAACCGGATTGACCTTGCCGGGCATGATGGAGCTACCCGGCTGCAGGTCGGGGAGGGTGATCTCGCCGAGCCCGGTGAGTGGTCCCGATCCCATCCAGCGAATGTCGTTGGCAATCTTGGTCAGTGACACCGCGATGGTGCGCAGTGCGCCCGAGGCCTCGACGAGTCCGTCGCGCGCGGCCTGGGCCTCGAACGAGTCCTTCGCCGCGGTCAGTGCATCGATGCCGGTCGACTTGACCAGTTCTGCAACCACTTTGGGGCCGAACCCATCCGGCGCGTTGAGACCCGTGCCGACAGCGGTGCCGCCGATGGGCAGCTCGCCCAACCGAGGCAGGGTCGCTTCCACGCGCTCGATGCCTGCTTCGATCTGACGTGCGTAGCCGCCGAACTCCTGGCCGAGCGTGACAGGCACGGCGTCCATGAGGTGCGTGCGACCGGACTTCACGACGGTCTTCCACTCGGTCGCCTTGGCAGCGAGGGCGGCGTGCAGGTGCTTCAGCGCCGGCACGAGCGAGGTGACCGCAGCTTCGGTGGCCGCGACGTGGGTGGCCGTCGGGAAGGTGTCGTTGGACGACTGGGACATGTTCACGTGGTCGTTGGGGTGCACCTCGACGCCGTTCGCCTTCGCGATGGAGGCGATGACCTCGTTGGCGTTCATGTTGGAGCTGGTGCCCGAGCCGGTCTGGAAAACGTCGATGGGGAACTGGTCGTCGTGCTTGCCGTCGGCGATCTCGGTGGCGGCGGCGACGATGGCGTCCGCGAGGGTGCCGTCGAGCAAGCCCAGGTCCTTGTTGACCTGCGCGCAAGCCGCCTTGAGCAGGCCCATCGCGCGGATCTGCGTGCGCTCGAGCGGGCGACCGGAGATCGGGAAGTTCTCAACCGCACGCTGAGTCTGTGCACGCCAGAGGGCGTCGATCGGAACGCGTACCTCTCCCATGGTGTCGTGCTCGATGCGGTACTGCTGTTCGTCTGTCTGCGTCATGAGCCTTACTTTGCCAGTCGTTGGGTCGGTTGGGGTTTCGAGGCTTAGAAGGACGGGATGGCGCCGGAGGTGTCGCCGTCGAAATTGACGGACGAGTACTCCTTCAACTTGTTGAGCTGGTGGTACGCGTCGATCATGCGGACCGTGCCGGACTTCGAGCGCATCACGATCGACTGCGTGTGCGCGCCGCCACCGGAGTACCGGACGCCCTGGAGCAGGTCGCCGTCGGTGACGCCGGTCGCGGTGAAGAAGACGTTCTCGCCCGAGACCAGGTCTTCGGTGGACAGGACCCGATCCAGGTCGTGTCCGGCGTCGATCGCCTTCTGGCGTTCGTCGTCGTCGGTCGGAGCCAGCATGCCCTGGTGAGCGCCGCCCATGCAGCGCATGGCGGCAGCCGCGATGATGCCCTCGGGAGTTCCGCCGGTACCCATCAGGATGTCGATGGGCGAGGTGGGTCGGGCGGCGGCGATAGCACCGGCGACGTCACCGTCGGAGATCAGGCGAATACGGGCGCCGGTATCGCGCACCTGCTGGATGAGCTCGGCGTGCCGGGGCCGGTCGAGGATGCACACCGTGACGTCGGAGGTGGATCCCTTCTTGATCTTGGCGACCCGGGCGATGTTCTCCGCGACCGGTGCCGTGATGTCGATGACGTCGGCGAAGTCGGGTCCGACGGCGATCTTCTTCATGTAGAAGACAGCGGACGGGTCGAACATCGCGCCGCGCTCGGCGACTGCCAACACCGAGATCGCGTTCGGCATGCCCTTGGCCATCAAGGTGGTTCCGTCGACGGGGTCGACGGCGAAGTCGCACTCGGGGCCGTTGCCGTTGCCGACCTCTTCCCCGTTGTAGAGCATCGGCGCTTCGTCCTTCTCACCTTCGCCGATCACGACGACTCCGCGCATCGAAACCGAGCTGACCAGCTGACGCATGGCGTCGACGGCTGCTCCGTCGCCACCTTCCTTGTCGCCGCGACCGACCCAGCGTCCCGAGGCGAGCGCACCGGCCTCGGTGACGCGTACGAGTTCGAGGGCGAGGTTGCGATCTGGCGCCATGGCGCGAGTGGACTCGGTGCTGGCCGTCATCGGTTTGTAGCCTCCTGGTAGGTGGGGTGTTACCCAGGGGCGATTATCTCATTCGTGGCCTCGCGGGTGGGACGGAGGGCATGCGCCGACAGGGCTCCGTCGCCGAGTGGGGATACTGGTGCTGTGGCGAATAGCAAACCCCGGATCCTCAACAACAACCGCGACATGGTGTGGTCACTGATTCCGCTCGTGATCGCCTGCCTGTTGATTGCCGGCATCGCCAGCCAGTGCACGCTCAGCCCGGGTGGCCCCACGCAGGGCCCCATCCCGAACTTCGATGTCGACGCGGCCCTGCAGTTCGACGCGGCCCAGCTCGATTTCCCCATTCGCAATCCACAGGTCCCCGCGGACTGGACGCCCAACTCGGGTAGCAGCCGGACGATCTCGGGGGATCAGGGCGGGGACGTGAGCAACGTCGGATACATCTCCGACTCCGGCCGCTACAACAGGTTGACTCAGTCCGATGCGAGCGAGACCGTACTGGTCCGGTACGTGGTGGAGGGCGAGGAACGCTACCCATCGGGGACCGAGACGGTCGACGGCACCGAGTGGGTGGTCTACGAGCGTCAGGGCGACGAACCGGTGTGGGTCACCGACCTCGATGACGTGCGCCTGCTCATCACCGGCAGCGGGACCGTCGAGGAATTCACGACGCTTGCTGCCGCGACGACGAGCGCCGAGCCCCTGACTCCCTAGCTGTCTTCCTTCGCGATGTGCGCGAGCGCGTTCTCGACGCGCTTGCGTGCTCCGGCCAGGTGCTCCTCGCACCGAGTGGCCAGAAGTTCGCCGCGCTCCCAAAGAGCGAGGGAGGCGTCGAGATCCAACCCGCCCTGTTCGAGCACCTTGACCACGTCGACCAGTTCGTCGCGTGCGGCCTCGTAACCCATCTCGGACACAGGTGTATCGGTCACTAGATCCTCCTATCGGACTTTGCCCATGACGGCGGCCGTGACGGCACCGTCGGCCACTCTTACTCGGATCTGCGTTCCCGGCGGCGCGTCTTCCACCGAACGCAGTACTTCGGGATCGCCGCCGGCGACCATACGCTGCACGACGGCGTAGCCGCGCGCGAGTGTCGCCGCGGGGCCGAGAGTCTGCAATCGCGCACGCAGGTGCAGGACGAGGGTGTCCTGCTTGGCGAGTTCGCGAAGCACGTCCCGACGACCGGCGTCGACCAGTCGTTCGATCTCCTCGCCGCGCTGATCTATGCCTGCGACGGGATCGGCGAGCACTGGGCGATGCCGAATCATCTCCAGTCCGCGCGCTTCCCTCGCCACCCAGTTGCGTAGGGCGGCAGCGGTTCGTAGCCGCAGGTCGGCGACGAGATTGCGCTCCGCGACCGCGTCGGGCACGACCAGTTTGGCCGCATCGGTCGGCGTCGCCGCTCGTAAATCTGCGACGTGATCGCTGAGCGGACTGTCCGGTTCGTGACCGATCGCGCTGACAATCGGCGTGGTGGCCTTGGAGATCGCGCGGCACAGCGCCTCGTCGGAAAACGGCAACAGATCCTCGACGCTCCCACCGCCGCGAGCCAGCACGATGACGTCGACGCCCTCGTCTGCGTCGAGTCTCTCCAGAGCGCTGAGGATGGCCGGAACTGCCGTCGGGCCCTGGACAGGTGTGTGCTCGACGGCGAAGCGCACCGCGGGCCAGCGTCGGTGCGCGACGGTCAGCACGTCGCGCTCCGCCGCGGAAGCTCGCGCAGTGATCAGTCCGATCGTGCGTGGAAGGAAGGGCAGTGGCCGCTTGAGCCGGGGATCGAACAGTCCTTCCGCCGCGAGCAGTGCCCGTAGCCGTTCGATCCTGGCCAGCAGTTCCCCGACGCCAACTGCGCGGATGTCGGTCGCGCGCAGCGATACGGTCCCGCGGCCGGTGTAGAACGACAGCTTCCCGTAAAGAATCACCCGCGCCCCCTCGGTGAGGGGGACGGGTGAGCGGTCGAGCAACTGAGGTGAGCAGGTCACCGACAGGGACATGTCGGCAGACGGATCCCGAAGCACGAGAAATGCCGTCCTCGTGCCCGGTCGCGCATTGATCTGGGTCAGCTGGCCCTCGACCCAGACGCTACCCAGCCGGTCGATCCACCCCGCGACTTTCATCGCGACGGTCCGTACCGGCCATGGTTCTTCGGCGGTACTGGCGGTCACTTTGCTTTCGCAGTGGTGATTCGGTTCTCGAGCATCGTCAGGAACGGTGCGCGACCCAGTGAAGCGCTCTCGTATGCGCGGAGGGTCTCGAGATCGTCGAGCGAGAGGCTCCGCAGACGTGCCCGCAGCTGTGCCAGCGCGAGGGTGTCGTAATCGACCAGTTCGACGATCTCGGGACGATCGACGGCGACTGACGGTCCCGACTGCGCTGCGGCCTCGGCATCGGAGGCGATGCCGTTCGGTGGTGTCGAGTACAGCGCGAACCTGCCGGTCGCGGCGGGTGCCTCGCGATCAGGCACGTCGACGTCGCCGTTGGTGAGGTCGGCGAGATCAGCGGGCGGAAAGTCGCGGCCCGGCCCGGCGTCCTCATCGTCATCGAAAACCGCCCACGACGGCTGCGCCTCGTCCGGAGTGCCGATGATGGGCAGGACGGCGATGATGTGGTCGCCCTTGATGGCCAGCGCTGTGACCTGCTGCTGGAACCGCATCGTGCCCGCCAGAACCTCGCTGACCACAGTCATCGGAAAGGTGACGGCAGTGTTGGGGAGCTTGCGAGCTTCCTCGACGACGGTCACAGCCACACCGGCAGCGACACGTGCAGCAAACGGGACACGAGTCATGCGCACCACCATGCCTGAAGTCGGCACGTTTGGGTAGCCGACATGCTCATCGGTGAGGTGCGGCTAACCACAACAGGGTCATTCCTGCAGGCTCCACTCCCGCCCTCTATGGGTCGTTCCTGCAGGCTCCACTCCCGCACCCGTATCCTATTGGTATGTCTTCGGCTGTCCCCTTGAATCTCGGAATCACACGTCCATCGGGCGAGGCTGCCGCTTCGTACTCGGGCGCCAAACGTGTACTCCTCGCCGAGCCTCGCGGCTACTGCGCAGGAGTCGATCGAGCCGTCGAGACGGTCGAGAAGGCACTCGAAAAGCACGGTGCGCCCGTCTACGTCCGCAAGGAGATCGTGCACAACAGGCACGTCGTGGAGACGTTGGCCGACCGCGGTGCCGTGTTCGTCGAGGAGACCGACGAGGTCCCCGAGGGGTCCCTTCTGGTGTTCTCCGCGCACGGCGTGTCGCCCGCTGTGCACGCCTCGGCTGCTGAGCGGCAGTTGCGCACCATCGACGCAACCTGCCCCTTGGTCACCAAGGTGCACCAGGAAGCCAAGAGATTCGCGCGTGACGACTTCGACATTCTGCTCATCGGTCACGAGGGACACGAGGAAGTCGAGGGCACTGCAGGGGAAGCCCCAGAGCATGTCCAGCTCGTGGACGGTCCTGATGCTGTGGACCAGGTGACGGTGCGCGACGAGAACAAGGTGATCTGGCTGTCGCAGACCACGTTGAGTGTCGATGAGACCATGACCACCGTGGCGCGCCTGCGCGAGCGTTTCCCGACTTTGCAGGATCCGCCGAGTGACGACATCTGCTACGCGACACAGAACCGTCAGGTGGCCGTCAAGACGATGGCTCCCGAATGCGATCTCGTCATCGTCGTCGGATCACAGAACTCGTCCAACTCCGTTCGATTGGTCGAGGTTGCCCTGACGGCAGGGGCGAGGGCCAGCTATCTGGTGGACTACGCCAAGGACGTCGATACGTCCTGGCTCGACGGCGTCACCACCGTCGGTATTACCTCGGGAGCGTCCGTACCGGAGATCTTGGTGCAGGGCGTCATCGACCTGCTCGCGGACCATGGGTTCGCGGACGTTCAGCCGGTGACAACGGCGAACGAGACGCTGATCTTCTCGCTACCGCGCGAGCTGCGCCCCGCCAAAGCCTGACGAAGTCTCACGTAGCGACGCCTGGGTTCAGGCGTCGCCGCGATCTCGGTAGCGAACCTGTGGAACCGGGTGCGGCGGGATGTGTACGCCCCCGTGCGGCGCTGAGTACGGATCCACCTGCGGTGGCCGCGGAGTTCTAGGCGGCTGAACACGCGGCGGCTGACTGCGCGGCGCTGGTTCCGACCGTGCGGCGGGTACCGCACGAGCTGCGGGACGGGCCGACATGTCCGGCCTCGATTCACGATCTCTTCTTGGTGCACTGTCTGGCCGATATTCGCGGTCTGGCCGATAGGTACTGGTGCGGGATCGGTCGGTGCCGCCTCGGGCGCGATGTCGCTCGGGCGTGGATTGTTCGCGTTCACGGCGAGCGCGGCGGCCCTCGGCCAGGGGAGTGCCATCCGACCGGTTTCGGCGTGCGGACGTATCGCGGTCTGCGGTGCGTCCGTCGGCCGTGTCGCGGTGATTGGCTCCTGCTGCGGTCGCCCGACGAGGCCGGGCCTCCTCGGCGCGAGGGCGATTCTCTCGGATCCGATCGCGGCTCTGCTTGGCTCGCTCACGCGTTTCCTTCGCGCGGTCGAGGATTGACCGCTTGGCGGCGCCCGCGGGTGCGTGACTGGCTTGCTTGGTCAGGAAGACTCGCGCTCCGGCGAGAGCAAGCGCCAGTACCGTCCCGAGCAGCATCAGCGGGAAGCGGTTGACCAGCGGAATAGCGACGTTGAGAAGGATGTCCCGCAGGCCCGACCCGGGGCTTTCGGTGAAGTATTGGTAGGAAAGCGGCACCGCAACGAACAAGATCAACGGTGCCTGGACCGCCGCGGTGAACAGGCCTCGATAGCGGACGAGCACGACGGCGGCGACGACGCCGATCAAGTACAGGCATGCGAAGGCAGACGTCAGCTCGGTCCCGCGGGCGGCGTCGATGACGAAGCCCAGAAATGTAGCGCCGACGGCGATGGCCACTGCTCCCCATGCAGGGACACCAGGCACGGATGCGAGCGCTGATCGTTGATCCAGCGGTACCCCGGAGCGGGCGCGTTGGGAGGTAGACACCCCCCGAGGTTAGCGGCTGTTCAGCTCACTGCGTCGTCGACATGACCGAACTTGCCCAGCAAACCGGACGAATCGGATGATCGCGGGCGTGTATGAACTCGTCGTACCTCGACGACGTCAGCGTCGAACAGTTCGAGATCGTGCAGTTTCCTCGCCGTGACGCCGACGCGAGTGTCGACCGAGGAGACCGTGGCATTGAAGGAGTCGACGGCCTTACCCATATGAGCACCGAGTTTGTCGAGGTGAGAGGAGACCACACCGAGTCGCGTGTACAGCTCGCGTCCGAGTTGCTGAATGCGGGCGGCGTCCTCGGCCAGGGACTCCTGCTTCCATGTGTACGCGACGGTCCGCAGCAGCGCGACCAACGTGGTGGGGGTGGCCAGAATCACGTTCTTGCTGAACGCGTACTCGAGCAAGGACGAGTCGGATGTCAGGGCTGCGTCGAGAAAGGGATCCCCAGGCACGAACAGAATCACGAACTCCGGCGTGGGTTCGAAGGAGTGCCAGTACTCCTTGGCAGCCAACTGGTCCACGTGCGTGCGCAGCTGGCGCGAGTGCCGCGACATGAGCTCCGTGCGAGCCGATGCATCCTCTTCCTGCGCGGCGTCGAGATACGCCGCGAACGGCACCTTGGCGTCGACGACGATCTGTCTGCCTCCGGCGAGCCGCACGATCATGTCGGGGCGAACTCCGTCGCGGGTGACCTGCGTGTCGAAATCGCAGTGCTTGACCATGCCCGCGAGTTCGACGACCCGTTCGAGCTGCATCTCACCCCAGCGACCGCGAATCTGAGGAGCGCGCAGAGCCGTGACCAACTGCGAGGTCTGAGTGGAGAGCGCAACGGAGGCTCGGTGCATCCCGGACACCTGTTCCGTCAAACCCGCGTAGGCGCGGATGCGATTGTGTTCGACTTGCCGCACATGCTCGGTCAATGCATCGACCGCGTCGTGCAGTGGTTCGACCAAGTGCGACACCTGCTGCCCGATGGCGCCGGAGTGGCGGCGTGCGGAATCCTCGTTGACCGAGGCCAGCGAGCGATGCAGCAGTGCCTCGTTGTCGCGGAGCGCGGCCAGTTGGGCTTCGGCGCGCACGGCGCGGTCGCCGGCCCGCGAGGCGTGCGCCAACCAACCGATAGCGACGCCGAGCGCGAGGGCGAACAGCATGCCCAGGGCGGTGAGTACGTTCATGGCGCAGATGATGCCCGAGCGCACCGACACGAACCGTCCCCGCGGCGCTTGGCCGAGATTGTCGGTGGGCTCCGTTAGCGTCGTCAGTCATGAGGATCCTGCACACTTCGGACTGGCACATCGGCCGCACCTTCCACGGTGTCGATCTGCTCGCCGATCAGGCTGCCGCGCTGACGGCCATCGCGGATCTGGTTGCGGCGCAGCGTATCGACGTCGTGGTCGTGCCGGGGGACATCTACGACCGCGCGGTACCCAGCGCGGACGCCGTGCTGGTGTGCAACAGGGGCCTCGAGGCGATCCGCAGCGCAGGTGCGGTCATCGTCGCCACAGCTGGCAACCACGATTCGCCTGCACGGCTCGGTGCCGGTGCCGCGTTCGCCTCGGCCGGGGGCTTGCACCTGATGACGAGAGTGGCCGATGTCGGCAGCCCCGTCGTCGTCGATGACGAGTTCGGTTCCGTTGCGTTCTACGGGATTCCTTACCTCGAGCCCGAGACCACCCGAATCGAGCTGGAGATTCCGTCGGCGCGGACACACGAGGAGGTTCTCACCGCGGCGATGGATCGCGTCACCACCGATCTGGGTGAACGCCGTGCCGCTGGTGGCAGGGTGAGGTCCGTAGTGCTCGCGCATGCCTTCGTCGTGGGCGGTGAGGCCACGGGTTCGGAACGGTCCATCTCGGTCGGCGGGGTCGAGACCGCGCCTGCCGCCGCGTTCGACGGTGCCGACTACGTCGCACTGGGGCATCTGCATTCGCCGCAGACGCTGACCGAGCGCGTCCGCTACTCGGGCTCGCCGCTGCCCTATTCCTTCGGCGAGCGAAGCCATCGCAAGGCTGTGTGGGTCGTCGAACTGGACGCCGACGGGTTGCACTCGGTGGAGCGAGTGGACCTGCCCGTGGTTCGCGGTCTGAGTCGCATCGAGGGCACCGTGGACGAACTGCTCCATGAGGAAAGATTCGACGAAGCCGAAACTCACTACGTTTCAGCGGTGCTCACCGACGCGGTGCGGCCGGTCGATGCGATGCGGTCGTTGCGGACCCGCTTTCCGCATGCCGTTCATCTCGAGTGGAACAGCCCGTCGAACGAATCGGGGCTGCGCTACCGCGACCGCGTTCGGGGTCGCAGCGACAGCGAGATCATGGCATCGTTCGTCACCGATATGCGCAGCGTGCCCACTCCGAGCGAGACCCTGCTGCTCGAGCGCGCGCTGGCTGCAGTCCAGCGTGACGATGTCGCCGCCGACATTGCCGGTACTCCCGAAACAGGCGCTCCGGACGATCTTTTGGGTCGAACTGCATGAGGCTGCACAAGCTGGAAATGTCGGCCTTCGGTCCATTCGGTCGTTGCGAGTCCGTGGATTTCGATGCGCTCGGCGCGGACGGGTTGTTCCTGCTGCATGGGCAGACGGGAGCCGGCAAGACCACGATTCTCGACGCGGTGGCCTTCGCGCTCTACGGCACGGTTCCCGGTGCCCGCAGGGAGGGCAAACGGCTGTTGTCCGATCACGCCGAGCCCGGTGCGGTTCCAACGGTCTCGCTGGAGGCGACGCTCGGGGGCCGGCGCGTTCGTATCGTCCGCAGTCCCGAGTACTTTCGCCCGAAGAAACGTGGCACGGGGACCACGAAGCAGAACGCGAAGGCGACGTTGACCTGGATCGACGGCCGCAGCCAGAACCTCACGCGCCTGGACGAGATCGGTGAGGCTGTCAGTGCGGCCCTGGGGATGAGCGCCGATCAGTTCTTTCAAGTGGTGCTGCTGCCGCAGGGCGAGTTCGCGCGCTTTCTGCGTGCGGGCAGTGACGAGCGCGGAGATCTCCTCGAGCGGCTGTTCGACACCGCCAGATTCGGAGATATCGAGGAGTGGTTCGCCGATGCGCGGCGCACGAGCGCCGCCGCACTGGAATCGAGTCGGATTGCCATCGACAAGCTGCAGGGACGGATATCGACTGCCTCGGGTGTCGAGGAGCAGCTCGATCGCGCGCCGGTGGATTGGGCGAGTGAGGTGTTGGAGGCTGCGCGCCAGGCGTCAGTGCAGTCGGCGACACAGCTCGATGCGGCACGTGCCGCGTCCGACGCCGCGGTAGCAGAGCTCGCAAAGATGGAAACCGCGTCGCAGTTGCAGAAGCGCAGGGCGATCGCGGAGCAGCAACTCGCACAGTTTCATCGGGACGCGCCGGTGCACGCGGCGCTGCGTCTCGAGCTCGAGCGGTCGGCTGCCGCAGGACCGGTCGCCGCGTTGGCTGCAGACCTCGCCGAGGCAACGAGCAGGAAGACTCGGGCCGATGCAGCCCGCGATGCCGCGCACCGAGCGTTCGCAGAACTCGACGGCGCGGACGCTGTCGTGGCCGGACTCGCCAGCGCTGGCTGTGATCCGTCAGACGTCGCCGCCGACCGAGCCGTCGTTGCCGAGGCTGTGCGCCGGTGGACCACCGAGATCGGTGCACTCGACGAACTGCGGGCTCTGGCGCAACGCGCGGATGCCGAGGAGAAGACCGTGCGCACACTCGAGGTCGAGCGTGCCGCGGTGGCAGGTCGTATCGAGAAGCTGGAGGCGGATCGGGCCGCGTTGCCGGCCCAGATCGCCGAGGCCGAGGCCGAGGTGCAGTCTGCGGTTCGAGCGGCGGCAGAGCTCCCCGCGTTGAGCGCTGAGTCCGCCCGGATCACGAGCGCGGTCGAGGCTGCCGTGGAGTTGGCGAAGGCCCGTACGAAGCTCGCCGCAGCCACACGAGCGCACGAAGACGCCCGGGCAGCTCACAACGACGCCCGCACACATACATTGGATCTGCGCGAGCGGCGAGTGTCCGGGATGGCTGCGGAACTGGCCGCCAGGCTCACCCCGGGTGACCCGTGCAGCGTGTGTGGATCGCAGACGCACCCCGATCCGGCCCGCGCGGCCGAGTCCACCGTCACCAAGAACGATGAGGACGCGGCCGCCGAGCGGGAGCAGAGGGCGGGCGCCGAGGTCGATCGGACGGCCGCGCAATCGGCCGAGCTGACCCGCGTCGTCGACGTCCTCGTCCACCGTTCGGACGGTCGAGACAGCAGCGAACTCGTCGAAGCACTCGATCGTGTGACAGTAGCGCTCACCGAAACTCGCTCCGCCGCAGCGCAGTCGACCGAGCGTGAAGCCGCACTGGATCGGCTGAGATCGCAGGACCAGCGGCTGTCGAAGGTCCTGGCAGAGGAACAGTCGACTATCGCAGGACTCGATGCGAAGGCCGAACACGTTCGAAAGTCCGCAGCGCAGATCCGCGAGCGCATTCTGGCTGCACTCGACGGTCGAGGCGATATCGACGAACGCGCCAACCGCCTCGAACGCCTGGTCGCACTGTCGACGGAGTTGCTCGACCGGCGGGCCGATGCCGCGCGCGTCACCGTCGAGGTGCACGGTCTCGACGAGACGCTTGCGAGGAGGGTGGCCGATTCCGGTTTCACCTCCGCCGAGGCCGCAGCCTCTCATGTCGTCACTGCGGCTCGAGCATCCTCGATCGAGAAGCAGCTCGTCGATGCCGGCGATCTCCGAGCCCACGCCGAGCAGGTGCTGGCCGAGTCTGCGATCGCCGCTGTTGGAGATCTCGAACCGGTCGATCTCGGTCCGCTCCGGGAGGCCGTCGATGCTGCCGCGGTGCGCCTGCACGATGCGGTAGCCCGAAACGCCGAGTGCCGGTGGCAAACCGAACAGCTCGAAGACCTGGCTTTGCAGCTGTGGGCTGCCGTGGACCGCGCGGCTCCCATGCAGGCCACGCACGATGAACTCGCTGCCCTTGCCGATGTCGTTGCGGGACGCGGTCAGAACGCACGCAAGATGTCGTTGCGCTCGTACGTGTTGGCATCGCGGCTCGAAGACGTCGCGGAGTCGGCGTCGTCGCGGCTTCGCCGTATGTCCGCGGGCCGCTACGAGTTCGTTCACTCCGACGAGGCCGAAGCCCGTGGTCGCCGAGGTGGACTCGGGCTCGACATCCGCGACGACTACACCGGGGTCGTGCGTTCGGCGAAGACACTCTCCGGTGGAGAATCGTTTCTGGCCTCGCTCTCACTGGCTCTCGGGCTCGCAGACGTCGTCGCGGCCGAATCCGGTGGGGTGGTGCTGGACACCATGTTCATCGACGAGGGTTTCGGCACCCTCGACGCCGATACCCTCGAGGCCGTGATGGGTGTCCTCGACGAACTGCGGGCAGGCGGGCGAGTCGTCGGAATCGTCAGCCACGTCGATGAGATGCGTCAAAGAATCCCCAGCCGGCTGCACGTCATCCGCAATCGAGACGGGTCCACTCTTCAGCTGTTCGCCGCGTCCTGATCCGGTCCAGCCTGATCTGGCCCAGCCTGACCAGGCTCGGACGAGTGCAGGTCGATCTGCTCCGAAAGGTAGCGAATCAGCACTGCGGCGACTGCGGCTGCAGGCACCGCGAGGAATGCGCCGACGATCCCGAACACCGATGCGCCACCGGTGACCGCAAGCAACACGATGGCCGGATGCAGATTCATGCTGCGGCTCTGCATCACCGGCTGAAGCACATCTCCTTCGAGCTGCTGCACCACGACGACGATCGCCAGCACGATCAACGCGGTAGTCAGCCCGTTCGCCACCAGCGCGACCAACACGGCCAGAGCGCCCGCGACGAACGCACCCACGATGGGGATGAAGCCACCGATAAACGTGATAGTTGCCAGCGCGAGCGCCAACGGCACACCGAGGAGAACGAGACCGAGACCGATGAAGAACGCGTCGATGAAACTCACGACCGCCTGGGTGCGAATGAATCCGCCGAGCGTCACCCACATACGGCCCAGGACCTCGGCGAAGTGGCGGCCGACGCGAGAGCCGGTCATTCCATGCAGCCACGGAGCGAATTTGGGACCGTCCTTGAGCAGGAAGAAGGTCAGCACCAGCATCAGGGTGAGAGTGATCAGAATGGATCCGGCCGTGGACACCCCACTGAATACGCCGGAGGCGATCGCGGCCCCACTGTCCTGCAACCGCTCCAGAATCGTGGAGACGGCGGTGTCGATCTGCTCGTCTTGGAGGTTGACGGGCGGACCCTTGAGCCAGTTCTGTACCTGAGATACCCCGTCCGATGCCTTGTCGACGAGTTCGGGCGTCGAATCGACCACGGACGGCACGATCAGGGTGACTACCCCGACAACGATGAGGGAGAACACAACCAGCGCCGTGGCAGCGGACGCGGCAGGAGGAAGCCCGACTCGCATAATCGATCTGGTCGGTGGCCACAGCACCGTGGCAACGATTATCGCCAGCAACACCGGCAGCACGACGACCCACAGGGCTGCGATCAGCCAACCCACAACCCACGCTCCGGCAGAGACGGAGACGAGGATGAGCGACCACTTCGCCAGCCAGAGTCCGCCCTGACCGATGAGGTCACCCCGATCGCGACCAGTTCTACCGTTCGGTGCCGACTGTCCGGTCATGTCACAAATTCCTCTGCAGGTCACTGCGCGGGTGAAGCATTCGGATCACCGAATGACTCTAAGCCCGGCGTCCAGCTACATACCTGCCAACCGAGCACGCGCTCGGCCTTTTCAGCGTTCGCTGGATTCGTGGGTGAGCAGCCACGTCTTGGCAGGCAGGCCCCACCGGAAGCCGCCCAGCGCGCCGCCGACCCGAAACACCCGATGGCACGGTACGAACAACGCTGCGGCGTTTCGCGCGCAGGCGGACGCTGCGCCCCTGATCGCCGCCGGCCGACCGGAGCGTGCCGCGAGCTCCGAGTAGGTGATGGGGGACCCGGCAGGCACCTCGCGCAGAATCTTCCAGGCATGCATGAGGAACTCCCCGGACTGCTGGGCGACGGGGACGTCGTCGATGGCGTCGAGTCGGCCGCGGTGGTAGGCGACCACCGCTTCGGTGACCGCACCCAGATCGGCCGCTTCACGCACGGACCTCGGACGCAACGTCGCGTGTATCAGGGGCGTGAGATCGTCGACGGTGGCAGTCCATCCCGACGCCAGAACCACTCCGTCGGCGTCGACGATGGTAGTGAACGGTCCGATCGGAGTGAACACGGTGGCGTGAGTGGCGTTCATATTCCTCTACTTTCGAGTTCGATGTTCCACAGGTGCATCGAGACGTAGGAACGCCACGGTGCCCAGCGGTGCGAGTCGGTCAGCGGCATACCGAGGCGGTCTGCGCCCTGACGCACGACGAGGTCGGTGTCGAGCAATACATCGGGGTCGGCGAGTGTTCGCATGACGACGTAGCGTGCCGTCCACGGGCCGATTCCCTTCAATGCAAGCAGGCTTTCTTCGAGTTCCTCGGATGTCATCGCTGCGTGCAGAACCACTTTGCCGCTCGCGAGGGCATCGGCGACGCCGATGATCGCCTTCACTCTCGCGCTCGGCCCGGCGAGAACCTCGTGTCCGTGTTCGGCTATCGCGTCGGCGCCGGGGAACAGTCTGGTTACTCCGCCGCCGAGCGGATCGTCGATCGGGGTGCCGAGGGCGTCGACGAGGCGAGCGGTGTGTGTCGCGGCGGCGCGCAACGAGATCTGTTGACCGATCATCGTGCGCATGAGCATCTCGTCGCCGTCGATGCTTCCGGGTGCGCGGATTCCTGGGCGGGCGCGGACATTCGGTGCCAACGCCGCATCCTGCATCAGCGCAGAGTCCACGGCCACCGGGTCGGCGTCGAGATCGAGGAGGTGACGGACACGGGCGACGGCGGGGGCGAGATCCCGCATATCCTGCAGGCTCATCGTGGTCTCCACGTATCCATCCTCGATACGCATCCCGAGGACGGCATGCCCGTGCGGCAGACGCAGCGAACGGCGATACAGACCCGACTCGTCGTCGAAAGTCTCGAGACCCGGCACCACGTGACCGCGGAGGAACCACTCGAGCCAGGCCTTGTCCAGCGGCTGTCGATAGGGGAGGCGGACCGTCACTGTGCCGCTGCTCGAAACGGTCTTCTTGCGCGTGGCCTCCTCACGCAACGTCGTCGGGTTGACGGCGAAGACAGCGCGCACGGTGTCGTTGAACTGACGAACGCTGGAGAACCCGGACGCGAAGGCGATGTCGCTCATGGACATCGTGGTCGTCTGAATCAGCGTTCTCGCGGTGTGCGCGCGATGTGCGCGTGCGAGGGCGAGTGGTCCCGCGCCGATCTGCGCGGTCAGCACCCTGGTGAGCTGTCTGCTGGAGTATCCGAGCGTGTGCGCGAGGGATCCGACGCCGCCGCGTTCGACGGCTCCGTCGGAGATCAGCCGCATCGCGCGGGAGGTGAGATCGGAGTTGATATTCCAATGCGGAGAGCCGGGGGTGGCATCGGGCTGGCATCGTCGGCAAGCGCGGTAGCCGTTCTGTTGGGCTGCCGCTGCGGTCGGTACGAACGAGACGTTCTGCGGCTTGGGGGTCACTGCCGGACACGAAGGGCGGCAGTAGATTCCCGTCGTGCGCACGGCTGTGAAGAATTGGCCGTCGAACCGTGTGTCGCGCGCGGACACGGCCCGGTAGCACCGCTCGAAATCCAACTCCATGAGCTCTACTGTGTCATTCCCGCGTGCCCGTATCCAGCGGAAATCGGACACTGTCGTCAGGCGCCGAGTGCCTGGTCGACGGCCCGCGCGCTCAGTACCTGGTCCAGCACCATCGCGGCGCTGCCGATCACGCCCGAGTGATCGCCATGCGTGGTGGCCTGGATGGTCAACGCGCGGGTGGCCAACGCGGTTGCGTTGCCGTAGACGGTTTCACGCAGACCCGCCACGAAGATGTCGTAGGCCTTTGCCATGTCCCCGCCGACGATGAGTACCTCGGGGTTGAGCAGATTGACCGCCCCGGCGAGTGTTTCACCGATGTGCCTACCGCTGTCGCGGATGAGGCGTCGGGCCTCGGGGTCACCGCTGATCGCGAGGTCGACAACGCCCCGGATGTGCCCGACGCTGCGGCCCTGGTTCTGCAGGGCCCGCACGAGGGCCCAGCCGCCGGCGATGGCTTCGAGGCATCCGCTGTCGCCGCACCGGCAGGCGACGCCCGCAGCTGCGGCGGCTTTGGTATGGCCGAATTCGCCTGCGGCGCCCAATGATCCGCGCTGGAGAACCCCGCCTGCCACGATGCCCGCGCCGAGTCCGGTCGACGCCTTGACCAGGAGTGCATCGTTGAAGTGCGTGTGATTGTCGCGGCGCTCGGCGAGCACCATGACGTTCGCGTCGTTGTCGAGAAAGACGGGTGCGGAGGTGGTGTCGGCGAAGAACGGCGCCAGGGGAACGCCATCCCAGCCGTGCATGATGGGTGAATCCAGGCTGCAGCCGCGGGCGGTGTCCGCGGTGCCGGGAATGGAGAGTCCGACGCCGAGGATGCGGTGGCCGAGGCGTCCGGTGTCGTCGATGAGCGCTTCGAGGCGTTTGGTGATCTGTGGCATCAGCTCACTCGGTCCGACGCCGATTTCCTGATCGACGGTGTCGTTGGCGAGAAATTCTCCGCCGAGGGTGAAGACGCCGAGTTGCGATCGACTGCGTCCGATGGCGGCGGCGAGGACGATGCCGGCGTCGACGTCGAAGGACAGGCGCGCCGGCGGGCGTCCCCCGGTGGACTGAGTGTCCTCGGTTTCGAGGATGAGGCCGAGCGCGGTGAGTGCGGCGACTCGCGAGGCGATCGCGGAGCGGGAGAGCCCGGTGATCTTGCCGAGTTCGGCTCGTGTGTCGGCCTCGCCGTCCCGCACGAGCGCGAAGATTTCACCCGCTGTCGCAGGTGGGGCGCTCGGAAGGGGCGGTCGCATATCTGCCATTCAATCAATTCGCAACTGTTGCGGCAACAACGCAAGTTCACCCACTTATAACTTTCAAATACATAAGTTGGGTTGTGCGCACACCTAAGTGGCCCTAGGCTGGCCGTTGAGACCGAAAAGGGGAACACCTCATGGACACAATCCACCCGGTCCTGCGTCAGGTCACCGACCGCATCGCAGACCGCAGCCAGTCCGAACGGGCCACCTACCTCGATCGAATCGACACTGCAGCAGACGCCGGTCCCGCCCGCGGCCGCCTCGCCTGCGCCAACATCGCCCACGGCTTCGCCGCATCGGGCAAGGCCGACAAGCAGGCGCTGCGCGGCATGGTCAAACCGAACATCGCGATCGTCTCCGCCTACAACGAGATGCTGTCCGCGCACAAACCCTTCGAGTCCTACCCAGCCACCCTCAAGGCGGCGGTCATCGACGCGGGCGGCATTGCACAGTTCGCCGGTGGTGTTCCCGCCATGTGCGACGGCATCACCCAGGGGCGTGAGGGCATGCAGCTCTCGCTCTTCAGCCGCGACATCATTGCCATGTCCACGGCCATAGCCCTCTCGCACGACATGTTCGACGCCACCCTCATGCTCGGTGTGTGCGACAAGATCGTCCCCGGAATGCTCATCGGCGCGCTGAGTTTCGGTCACCTACCCGCGGTGTTCGTCCCCGCCGGTCCGATGACCTCCGGGCTTCCGAACGGGGAGAAGGCGAAAGCCCGTCAGCTCTACGCTGAGGGCAAGGTGGGACGTGAAGCACTGCTGGACGCCGAGGCGGCGTCGTACCACGGCAGCGGCACGTGCACCTTCTTCGGCACCGCCAACTCGAACCAGCTGCTGATGGAGGTCATGGGCCTGCATCTACCCGGGTCGTCGTTCGTCAATCCGGGAACCGCGATGCGCGACGCCCTCACTCGCGAGGCCGGACACGTCGTGACAGGTCTGACGGCTCTCGGTGATCAGTACACGCCCGTCGGACGCTTGGTCGACGAGAAGGCGATCGTCAACGGATGCGTCGCGCTGCTGGCCACCGGCGGGTCGACCAATCACACGATGCACCTCGTCGCGATCGCGAAGGCCGCAGGTATCACGCTGACCTGGCAGGATCTGTCCGAGCTGTCTGCGGTGGTGCCGCTCATGGCGCGCATCTACCCCAACGGCAAAGCCGATGTGAACCACTTCCATGCCGCAGGCGGGCTCGGCTTCGTCATCGGGTCGCTGCTCGACGCCGGTCTGCTCCACGAGGACGTCGACACCGTCGCCGGTAGGGGACTGCAGCGCTACACCCAAGAGCCCAAGCTCGACGGTGACGGCGTCATGTGGCACGAGGGCACGCGCATCAGTGGCGACAACACCGTGCTGCGCGGAGCCGACGAGCCTTTCAGTCGCGACGGCGGACTGAAGATGCTCACCGGTCCGATCGGCAAGTCCGTCATCAAGACATCAGCTCTGGCGTCCGAGCATCGCGCGGTGACCGGGCCGGCCAAGGTCTTCGACGACCAGGCGGACTTCCTGGCAGCGTTCGAGGCCGGGCAGCTCGAAGGAGACTTCGTCGCGGTGCTGCGCTACCAAGGCCCCAAGGCGAACGGAATGCCCGAGCTGCACAAGCTCACCCCGGCACTCGGCATCCTGCAGGACCGCGGCTACCGCGTCGCACTGATCACCGACGGCCGCATGTCCGGCGCGTCCGGAAAGGTGCCTGCCGCAATTCACCTCACGCCCGAGGCCGCAAACGGCGGATCGATCGCGAAAATACTCGACGGTGACATGATCACGCTCGACTCCAATACGGGCACGCTTGACATCGGCGTTCCCCTCGGCGAGTTCGAGGCTCGCCCGGTCACCGGCCGGGTGCTCACCGACGACGAATGGGCCGGTACCGGCCGCGACCTGTTCTCCGGCATGCGCGCCATGGTCGGCCCAGCCGACGAGGGCGCCATGTTCGTGATGCGCTGACCCCCATCTGACTCTAGAAAAAAGGTAAGAACTTGACTGCATCTCTGCTCGACCGCGTTCCCGTCATCCCCGTCGTCGTCATCGACAACCTCGATCACGCCGTACCGATCGCCCGCGCCCTGGTCAAGGGTGGAGTGCCGGTCATCGAACTGACCCTGCGGACTCCCGTGGCGCTCGACGCCATCGAGCGCATCGCTGCGGAGGTTCCCGAGATCCTGATCGGCGCAGGCACAATCGTGACGCCGGGGCAGGCGAAGCAGGCTGCCGATGCGGGCGCTCAGTTCCTGGTGTCACCGGGCTGCACCCCGGCTTTGACCAAGGCTATGAGGGATACCGGGTTGCCGCACCTGCCCGGCGCTGCGACAGTCTCGGAGGTGCTCACGCTCCTCGAGGCCGGGTACACCGAACTCAAGTTCTTCCCGGCCGAGGCCTCCGGCGGTGCGAACTTCCTCAAGTCCATTCACTCACCCATCCCTGCCGCACGCTTCTGCCCGACGGGCGGAATCTCCACCGCCAATGCGTCGACGTATCTGGCGCTGCCGAATGTCGGGTGCGTCGGAGGTTCGTGGCTCACTCCGGCCGCCGCGGTGGCGAACGAGGATTGGGATGCTGTGACCACCTTGGCCGAGGCCACATCGACGCTGAAGACAACCGCGTAGGTAGGTATTACGCTGCGTCCATGACAGACCCGAATCAGCCATATCAGCAGTACGCGCCGCCACCGCCGCCGCCGTCCAACGTGGGATGGGCAGTGGCGGCGGTGCTGTTCTTCTGGCCGCTCGCGTTCTCGGCCTTCACTCACTCCTCGAACGTGTATCCGCGCTGGGCAATGGGCGATTTTCAGGGTGCGCAGTACGCGTCGGACCGGGCCAAGAAGCTCGGGCAGATCGCACTGTGGGTGTGGGTCGCGTTTTTCGTGGTGCTCATTGCCTTCTATGTGGTGTTCTTCGCGATCCTGATCAATGCGAGCACTTGGTAGGCGCTTCGCGCACGTGCGCGGAAATGCATAGAGGGACACGTATTTCCGCTCACATAGGCGGGGCAGATCGAACGGCTGTCCAGGCTGACGGATCTCCTGCTGGCTACTCGCTCAGACCAGAGGGTTCTCACCTCGATGAGGGCGCGGATCATATTGACCTCAGTCCGCTCGGTGCATCGGCGGTCGACGCAGGCCGGGCACTGTCCGAACTGATGGCCACGTCAAAGTAGACTCCATAGACCGTGAGCCTCACCCTCGGAATCGTCGGACTGCCCAACGTCGGCAAGTCCACCCTCTTCAACGCGCTGACCAAGAACGACGTGCTGGCCGCGAACTACCCGTTCGCGACCATCGAGCCCAACGTCGGTGTGGTTCCGCTTCCTGATCCGAGGCTCGGCAAGCTCGCCGAGATCTTCGGTTCCGAGAAGCTGGTGCCCGCGCTGGTGTCGTTCGTCGATATCGCCGGCATCGTCAAGGGTGCATCCGAAGGTGCCGGGCTGGGCAACAAGTTTCTCGCCAACATCCGTGAAGCCGACGCCATCTGCCAGGTCGTTCGTGTATTCGCCGACGACGATGTGGTGCACGTCGACGGCCGCGTCGACCCGTCCGCCGACATCGAGGTCATCGAGACCGAACTCGCTATCGCGGACCTGCAGACGCTCGAAAAGGCGATCCCGCGCGTGGAGAAGGAAGCGCGGATCAAGAAAGACCGCAAACCCGCGCTCGACGCCGCCATCGCTGCGCAGGCAGTGCTCAACGAGGGCAAGACGCTGTTCTCGGCGCAGGCCAAGCTCGACTTCGAACTGCTCAAGGAATTCCAGCTCCTGACCACCAAGCCGTTCCTGTATGTCTTCAACGCCGACGAGGCCGTCCTCACCGACGACGTGAAGGTGGGCGAACTTGCCCGCTCCGTCGCCCCGGCGGATGCAGTGTTCCTCGACGCGAAGATCGAATCCGAGCTCCTCGAACTCGACGCCGAATCCGCTGCCGAGCTGCTCGAAAGCGTCGGACAGACAGAACCGGGTCTCGACGCCCTGGCCCGCGCCGGCTTCCACACCCTCGGACTACAGACCTACCTCACCGCCGGGCCGAAGGAAGCGCGCGCCTGGACCATCCACAAGGGCGACACGGCACCGCAGGCAGCTGGCGTCATCCACACCGACTTCGAGCGTGGCTTCATCAAGGCCGAAGTTGTCAGCTTCGAGGACCTCGTCGACGCCGGATCCATGGCCGCAGCCAAGGCCGCGGGCAAAGTCCGTATCGAAGGCAAGGACTACGTCATGGTCGACGGGGATGTCGTGGAGTTCAGGTTCAACGTGTAGAGACGCTGCCGTTCAATCTCTGGGGGGGAGAAGTGATCTGCGCATCATGCGGCATTCCGCTTGCGTCGACGGCCAAGTCCTGCACTGAGTGCGAAGCATCAGTTGGTGTTGGCCGGGAGAATTCAGTCAGCACTGGCGGCGGCGATATCGGTGGAGATGTGTATCAAGCGCAGGGCAATATCGTCGTCAACCCGGCTGCATCGACGCCGCCCGAGGCCAGGTATGAAGCCGTGCCCATGTGGAGAAGCCCATTGACGTTGGCTCTACTGACATGGGCAAGTGTTGCGCTCGGGGTCACCGGCGTCTTTCCGCTGTGGCAGGTCGTCGAGCGCGTCATCGACCTATTTGCTTCCGAAGAGTCTGCGGACTTCATAGGGCGAAGCGGGTTCGCCTGGCTTCATCTGCTCTTGGCAGTCGTGCTGCTACTCGGCCTCTTGCTCGGTCTCCGCCGAATCGCTATGACTGAGACACGCTGGCCACTCCGCTTCGGGTTGGCTGTTAGCGGTCACGGACGACGCATTACGTTGGAAAAGATCCGTGCCGACCGATGCCCAAAGTGTCGCGGGAAGATGAAGTACTACAGCAAGCCGATCGAATGGATTAACCACGTAGACCCGAATGGTCGGCGTTGGCGAGAAATAACGCAGCGGGTCCCCGCCCTGGAGTGTCGGCGAAACTCGAAGCATTGGTACGAAGTCGACCCGGCCGAGGAGGAAGCGGCGTGACTCGTCGCTGAGCCACGGCGGCAACGTCGAGCTTGCAACTCCATGGGTGGACCAGCTCTACTTCCTTGTGCGGACGGGGCTGCAGATTCTCGGGACTGACGATGGTGTAGTAGATGCCGCCTTCGCCTGGATGGACGAAGCCGACGGCCAGCAGCCAGCTCCATGATGTTTGTACGTGTGGCGATGTCGTGGAGTTCCGCTTCAACGTCTAGCTGACACCTCGCGCTATCGGCTGTCCGCTACAGCCTCGGCTACCAGCTCGGCGGCTTCGGCTGCTGTCGCCGCGAAGCGAACGTTGTCGAACCGGTGAAGGTAGGCGCTGTAAATGCCCGACACCTTCTTGTTCGCGTTGTCCATCGCGACCACCCGCTTGCCCATCATTGCGGCCAGTACAGCGGCGTGCAGCCTGTCCGTCAGAACGACCCGACCTTTGCTCAGAATCCGTTGAGCTACACGGAGATTGAGCGCCGCGGCCCGTGGGTAGGAGCGGGCGAGCGCCGGGTAGAGCGGCCGGGTGGTCTTGGGAAAGTTGGAGGCAATTCTCGTCGGGAGCGTAATCACCTGCCATATGGCCAAATCCTTGCCGTGCAGGCCCCAGTCGAATCGGACTGACGAGGCGTCGATGTCGACGGGTCCGTGATCGAGCTTCTCGGAGTCGACGCGAAGGAGTTTCACGACATCGACAGCGCAATCGCCAGGGTTGTTCGCGATCTCGGCTCCGAATGCCATGTCAGGGCAATACTCGACATTGTTGTCAGGAAAGCTTGCGAGCGCGATGTCGTACGAACGCTTCTCGCGCAACATCAGCGTGAGATCCGGATGTGCCGCGTAGATCGCTGCGGTCCTCTTCAGGGCATCGGAATCGGCGTAGTCCATGCCCTGGGGGAGCCCGACGATCTTGCTGTCCGGGAACCGGGCGACCACCCTTTCGCGAAACTCCTGATGTGCAGGCCAACGGTCACCGAAGTTGCCCCCGCCTTGCAGGAAAATGGTGCCTGTGCCTACTCGTCTCCTGGCCAGCGCATCGTCGTGAGTGTTCAGGTCCGAGATGTACTCGACGCGGACCCCTGATTCCTCCAGGTATACGGTTTCACCCGCGTATATAAGGGAGTCACCAGCGTTGTCGTAGCTGGGAAAATCCAGAAGAGCGACGCGATCTCCAGGAGCCGTGTGACGACGCATCACCGCACGAGACTCGTCTCGTATCGATTCGAGCGCGTGCTGGGTCATGACGCAATCATGCCGCACCTGACACAACACCCTCGGCATCGCAGCTGCGCCGCAACGAGCTACCTCCCCCGCAACTTCTTCTCCAACGGTGTGGGGAAGCTGGGGACCACCGCCGAGCCGTCGAGCACATCTGTCAGCCGCCCGGCCTCGGCTGCAACCTCAGCCGGCCTGACGATTTCGAACAACTCCGTCACCACCTCGCCGGAGGGGCTGACGGCCCAGCCACCGACGATGCGTCCGTCCACCCAAATGCTCGGCCCGATGTTGCCGAAGGTGTCGAACAACGGCTTCTTGTAATCACCGAGATACCAGTTGCGGTGCTTCCATCCCATTGCCGTCGGATCCAGCGCAGGCAAGAGCATCACCGACGGACCTGAACTATCAAAAACCGTCCCCGCCAACATCATCCCTTCGCCCACGCTCAATTCCACCTCGACGAGATCCAACCCGGCCAAAGCGGCGCGGGTCTGCGTCTTGTTCCACCCCGTCCACCATTGAACGTCGTCGAACGTGGCCGGTCCGAACACCTCGAGCCACCGCCGAACCAGGTCGCGACGCGCCTCGGCCTCGTCCAGAATGGGAATTCCCTCGGGCCACCAGTGTTCGACCGGCGCCCACGCATGCCGCCGCGAGGTCCATGCCCCGCGCGGTTCGACGCGGACCAGCCGGCCCTCGGCGGCCATCATCGTCAGCACCTCGGAGGTGACATAGCGCTTGACGTCGTACACCTTGTCGGTGGTCGGTAGAAACGCGGTCTTCAACAAGGGAACAGCGTTGGACAATTCCGCGCCGGTAGCGGTTCCGGCGGCCCGCAGCGCAGCCTCGGTGTCCCGTTCCACCGCGGCGACCCACGCGTCGACGTCGTCGACAACAGGCTCGGTCGGCCCGGCAGCTACCTGCTTGAGCAGCCGGGTTCGCATCGTGCGAGCGACGCCGAGACTGGCCGCGGCATGAACCGTCGGAACATCGTCATGGGCGATGACGAACATGGTCCGGCGCATCGCCATGAGGCGAACGAGACTGCGACGGGTATACATTGCGGCCCGAACGTCCTCGATCGTCAGTGATCGAGCGCGCGCGAGAACCGACAGGTACACCGACGCCGGGTCGGTTGCGTGCAGGGCCAGTACGGACGAAACGACGTCCTCTACGGTTGGCGCGCTCGCGAAATGGCGTGCGACGAGACGTGCCCGGCGCTGCTCGTCGGTGATCTTCACAAACACATTGTGCGCTCGCCGAGCCAGCGGTCACCCGTCAACGCTTGTGTCCTCGGGCCAGGAGCTGCAACCGCATTCTCAGCGCGCCATATTGTTGCCCGATGAGATGAGCCCACAGTCCGCGTGGTGGCGGGTTCAGTGCTCTCGGAAGCCATGGATTTCTGACCGTCGCGAAATACAGGATCGTCGCCACATGGGCCGGCACTTGCAGCAGAGCCGACGGGTCGGGGCTTCCGTGGACGCTGTGCTTGCGAGCCAATTCCACCGACGTCCACCCGTAGCGCATTCCCTGTACGAACGACGCGCGCAAGGTGGTACGCAGCCTGTATGCGACCACTGCATCGGGGACGTGGCCCAGCGTCAACCCTGCCTCTTGGATGCGCCAGGAGTAGTCGACATCCTCACCTCCGCCGAGGAACTGCCCGTCGAAGTACCCCACCTCGTCCACAACTCTGGACCACATGCCGAAGTTGTTGCCGCATGCGTAGGGCAAGTACGGCGTTTCGAATCGTTTCTCAGGTGGTGGCAGTGACCGCCACGTTGCGACTTCATCCGAGTTGAGTGTGCGCACATCGACCCCACCGCCGACTGCATCGAAGTCCTCGGCCGCGCGAACAAGTGCACTCAGCCAGTTCGGGTGCACCGCGTCGTCATGGTCGGTGAAAGCGAGAAACTGGCCTCGTGCAGCGTCGATGCCGATATTCCTCGCGTTCGAGACCCCTCTCTTGCCGGAGCTGTCGACCCACCGAACATCAAGTTTCAACCCCAGTTCGTCCAGGTGCCGACGAAGATCGCCGTTCGCGCCGTTGTCGCTGACGATGACCTCGAACTCACCGTCGTAGTCTTGATTCGCGAGGGCTTCGAGCTGCACGTCGAGTTGGGGCATGCCGTCGTACACCGGGATGATGACGGAAACAAGACTGGGTGGCACGTTTCCGAACGCTACTTCACCAGGTGCGATCAGTCCTGGATATAGCGGCGTTCTGTCCCGGAAAATCCAAGGCATCGCACTGTCCCGGCCGATCAGGAATCTGGCAATGCAACCCGTGTCATGATGCAGTCATGACTCCGGAGGTGCGGGACATTCTCGCCGGCATGCCCGCCCATCGGCGCGAGACGTTCGAGCTCCGACTCGAGCAGTGGTGGCCCGACCTGCACGATGCTGTCACCGCCCTGTACGACGGGCCCGACGCGGTGGCCGCCAATCTCGTCGCCATCGCAGCGCAGGGTTTCGCCGAACGCTCCGACGACCTCCATCGTTTGGACGAGCGCAGGCTCCTGCAACCCGATTGGTTTCAGCGCCCCAACATGTTCGGGTACGCCTGCTACGTCGACCGCTACGGCACCACGTTGGAGGGGGTGGGGGAGCGGCTCGACCATCTCGTCGATCTGGGCGTGACCTACCTGCACATGATGCCGTTGCTCACGCCACGGGAGGGTGACAATGACGGCGGGTACGCGGTGAAGGATTTCTATTCGGTTCGACCGGATTTGGGCACCAACGAGGATCTGCGAAACCTCGCGACGACGCTGCGGGCCCGCGGGATCAGCCCCGTTGTCGACTTGGTTCTCAATCATGTTGCGCGTGAACATGAATGGGCGGAGAAGGCCCGTGGGGGTGATGAGAGATATCGCAGCTACTTTCATATCTACCCCGACCGGGAGACCCCAGATTCATTCGAGCGCACCCTGCCCGAGGTGTTCCCGGATTTTGCGCCTGGCAGCTTCACTCTCGACACCGAACTCGACGAGTGGGTGTGGACGACGTTCAACGCGTGGCAGTGGGACCTGAACTGGTCCAATCCCGCCGTGTTGGAAGAGTTCGCAGGAATCGTCATGCACCTGGCCAACCTGGGTATCGAGGTGCTTCGTCTCGACGCCATCGCGTTTCTGTGGAAGCGACTCGGTACCAACTGTCAAAACCAGCCCGAGGTCCACGCGATAACGCAGGCACTACGCACAACATGCCGGCTCGCTGCTCCCGCAACGCTGTTCAAGGCCGAGGCGATCGTCGGCCCTCGTGACCTGATGCCGTATCTGGGCCTCGGCCGCCACACCGGCAGGGTCTCCGACATCGCCTATCACAACTCGCTGATGGTGCACATCTGGTCCATGTTGGCCTCGGGCAGCAGCGAATTGGCTGTTCACGCACTCGCTTCACTGCCGCCGACGCCGCCCAGTGGCACCTGGGTGACGTACGTGCGGTGCCACGACGACATCGGCTGGGCCATCGACGACGGTGACGCCGCCGCCCGTGGGGTGACCGGCGCCGGGCATCGGCACTTTCTGGCGGACTGGTACTCGGGCGATTTCGATGGATCCTGGGCAGAGGGTCTGGTGTTTCAGTACAACCCGGATACCGGCGATCGACGCATCAGTGGGACTTCGGCGGCGTTGAGCGGGCTGGGGCCGTCGAGGAAGGATGCCGACGGTGCGTTCGCGCGCATGTTCCTGGCCCACGCGATCGTCGCCGCGTGGGGCGGCATCCCCGTCGTGTGGAGCGGTGACGAGATCGCCTCACCCGGCGACCCGAACTGGGCGAGCGAACCAGGTCACGAGAACGACAACAGGTGGGTGCACCGTCCCCGCGTCACCGATGAAGACCGTGCCCGACGCCTCCAGCAGGGGACCGACGCGCAGCGAGCCTTCGACGGCATCGCGCACATCGCGCGGGTGCGCCGAGGGTTGCCGATGCTGCATTCCGAGGCCCCTGTGCAGGTACTGACGGACACCGAGGATGGACTCCTGGTGTTGGTGCGACGTCACCCGAGCGGCACTTTGGTCGGTGTGTTCAATGTCACAAGTGAGCATCGAGCGTTCCCGTACGATCGACTGCTCGAGCTGGGGCTCACCGATCCGCACGAGGTGCTTTCCGGACACAGCGTGGTCTTGCACGACGGTCGCGTCTGGCTTCCGCCCTACGCAGCATGGTGGATGGTCTGATCCAGGCCACGCAAAGCCGTTATTTCCCTGTTACCCTCCCACCGACGGTCGATCAGATTCGGACGATAGGGATTCTTTGATGTTGTTCTCTCGTGCGCGCAGCCTCGTGCTGGGTGTCGTGACCGTACTGATCGCAGCGTTCGCTGCCACATTCGTGGGCACCGGCGTCGCGCAAGCGGACTCCGCGCTCATCTACGTTCACTCGAACGCGATGAACAAGGACATCCCCGTCAAGGTCTTGACGGCAGCAGGGGACGGCCCCGCGCCGACCATCTACCTGCTCGACGGCCTCCGCGCGCCCGATGACAACAACGGTTGGCTCATCGAGACCGATGTCGAGCAGTTCTTCGCCGACAAGCACGTCAACGTTGTCATCCCGTTCGGCGGCGGCGGCACGTTCTACACCGACTGGGAGCGCCCCGATCCGAAGCTGGGCGTCGTCAAGTGGGAAACCTTCCTCACCCAGGAACTCCCGCCGGTCATGGCCGCCCAGTTCGGCAGCGACGGAGTCAACAACGCTATCGCCGGCCTGTCGATGAGCGGTACGTCCGCGCTCAACCTCGCCGCGCATCACCCCGACTTCTACAAGGCAGTGGCCTCGTTCAGCGGCTACCCCTCGGCCAGCAGCCCCGGATACGCGCAGGGCATTCAGGTCTCGGTCGGCGAGATGGGCGGAAACGCTCGCAACATGTGGGGCGCATGGCCGTCGGCGTCGTGGCTCGCGAACGACCCACTGCTCAACGTCGGAAAACTGCGTAACACCTCCGTGTTCGTTTCTGCCGGAACCGGATCGCCGCTCACCGACCCGACCGTCAACCCCGTCAGTGCCAGCTTCGACCCGGTCAAGTTCGCGCAGATGGTCCCGCTCGAGACCGCGTCGGGACTGAGCAGCCGCGCGTACGTCGCCGCGCTGCGCGGTACGGGCAACAACCCCCAGGTTCGCATCACCGGCACCGGCACGCACTGGTGGAACTTCTGGGAAGAGCACCTGCACGACGCGTGGTTCACCACGTTCGCGCCTGCCCTGGGCCAGTAGCCCCGCAAAAGCCCGCAAGCTCCGGCATGAATGGCACATTGCAACTGTCTAACCGTTGCAATGTGCCATTCATGCTGAGCGGCTAATGTCCGGGAATATGACAGCCCCGAAGATCGACATGGACTACACCGTTCTCGACTGCCCCGACACCGCCGCGCTCGCGGAGTTCTACCAGCAGGTACTGGGCTGGGAGATCACCCGATCCGAAGGCGACTGGGCGGTGCTGCAGGGGCCGGGCGAGCTGCGGCTCGCTTTCCAGCAGGCGCCGGACTTCGCGCCGCTCGAATGGCCTTCCGAGGGCATCAAGATCCACCTCGACTTCATGATCGACGACATGGCAGCCGCCACTCGGCACGTCCTCGACCTAGGAGCGAAGTTGCTCGACGACTCCGACGAGCATCCGAGCTTCGTGGCATTTCGTGACCCGGCCGGTCACGTGTTCTGCCTGTGTCGGCGCGACTGACTATCATTCGCTCATGGCATCGGATAGCAGCTTCCTGGTCGAACGATCGACGGTGATCCAGGCATCGCCGGAGAAGATTCATTCGTTGCTGGACAACTTCCAGAAGTGGCGGAGTTGGTCGCCGTGGGAAGATGCCGATCCTGAGCTGAAGCGCACCTACTCCGGTCCGGATTCAGGCGTCGGTGCGTCGTACGCCTGGTCCGGCAATCGGAAGGCCGGTGCGGGCAGCATGGTCATCACCGGTTCGAAGCCCGGCCAGATCGTCGTACTGGACCTGGTGTTCACCAAACCGTTCAAAGCTCAGAACGTCACTACCTTCACCATCGAGCCGGGGCCGAACGGTTCCGAGGTCACCTGGGCGATGACCGGGAAGAACAATCTGTTCTTCCGACTCGTCGGCAAGGTCTTCCCGATGGACAAATTGGTCGGCAAAGACTTCGAGAAGGGCCTCGCCAAAATGAAGGTCGAGGCAGAGAAGGCCTGATCAGGCTGCAAGTTCGTAGTGTCCGAAGGTGGCGTTCACCTGGAGCCACTGGGCCAGGATCTGACAACCAGTCAGTCCACTGTTGTCGAGTGGCTCGCTCGCGTAGGCGATGTGCCGGTCGCCCGACGGGTTGGCCACCCGCATGCCTCGCCAGGCGAGGGTGCGAGGCAGGTAGCCACCCAGCTCACGGGCCGCGACGCGCAACCGTCGGACATCTGTGACCCATTGGCGAGGTGACAGTCGTGTCTTGGCGGCATTCTGGAAGCCATTGCTGCGCAGCAACACCCAGACCTGCCTCAGCCACAGCTTCGGTGTCCGAAACGACATGAAGCGGGTGATGTCCGCGATGTCGCGAATGTAGCTGTCCTCGCTGGCGTTGCAGATCATGTCCTCGGGGTGTCCGATCCACATCACCTCCACCGACGCCGGTACGGCCGGTCCGTCACCGGCGACGCCACTGCCGGAGCAGCCTGCGACGACCCCGGCGGGCTGCTGAGGGTCCGAGATCAGCCCAGCGGTGACGACGGTGGGCAACCAGACGGTTCCCCTCGTCATCATGCCGAGCAGTTCTCTGATCACCGAGCATCCCTGTGAGTAACCGATCAACGCAACCGGCCCGTCCGCACGCCGAATCGCGGCGATCAGCCTGCGGACACCGGCCTGGGTGCTCTGCCGATAGCTCAGACCACCGACAGCAACGGGTCCGTAGGACGCGGGGTAGCCCACCCACCTGGACGTGAACCGATCGTCGAGGTGGGTCGTCACGCTGCCGAGAAGCCCGGTGACAACTGTCCGGTGGTCGTCGGGGTGAGATTCGCCAGTGCCGCCCACCGCCAGGACTGTCATGTGCGTCATGACCCAACTGTGGTCGAAGAATCTGAGACCATCACCCTGCCGATGCTGAGAAGACCCTGGCAATCAGCCGAAGGCGAGCGCAACGTCGTCGGCGGCCCCGCGCAGGATCGACTCGTAGACATCGGGGTCGGGCACCGCTGATGCGGCCGAGGTGATCCCGAACGTCACGGTCTCTCCTATTCCGTGCACACCGTGGGTGAGTCCCATGACGGGGGAGAGAGCGGGGAAGCCCGCGGTGAACCGTACCGGGCCGCCGCCGAGCCGCAGCGTGGCCGCGCCCCGAGCGACACTGGATACGACGGTATGCCCGGTGACCGCGTCGGGGACGGCGGTGGCGTCGAACTGGCGCACGCCCCAGTGGAGCAGGACGGCAGGAACCATTTCGGTTGCCAGCGCGCTCACTGCCATTGCCGGATGCTCGGCACGGGCTCGGCGCTGCGCCAGTGCGGCCGCAATCGAACCGGCGCGTTCGAACAGATCGTCCGTCTCGGGGAAGAGTCCGACCCCGGCATTGCGAAAGTGGTTGCGGGCGCGGCGCTCACCGGGTTTTGCGATGGTCACCTCGGCGCCGAGGTCGGACGGAACACGGTCACCGTGCATTTCGAGGTATCGAGACAGGGCCGCCGATACGACGGTGAGTGCGCCGGCTGTGACACCGATTCCCGGGGCCGTGAGATCGGCGCGATCGCGAACGACCGTGCGGATCGATACTGCTTCGGAGGGGGCGACGTTGAGTCGGGTTCTCGGCCGGGGCGGTGCCTGAGCCGGTACTTTCCCGGCATCGGTGTCGGCAGCGAGGCGCTGATCGAGTTCGTGTGCACGCCGCGATCTTCGGATGAACTCGATGGGACGAAACCGTCCACGTGCCGGTGGGTCGAAGACAGCAGTGTCGGCGTCGCCGAACAGTCGCCGTGCAAGTGACGACGCGACCCTGCCGTCACCGAGCGCGTGTGAGATCTGCAGGACCGCAACGAGAGCCGCACCGGTGCATCGAGGTGCACCAGTGACAGCGGTGAAAAGGTGTAGCCGCCAGGTTGTTTCGTGTTGATCGAGCTGTTCCCGTAACAACGTGCCGAGCTCGCTCAGGCACGCACCCCAGTCGCCGGGTTGTCCGTGATCGAGCACATGCGCGGCGTCGAGACGCATCGATCTCGTCCGCGGGTATCCGAGATCGAGTGGGACGTCGGCGATTCGAAGCTGCAACTGTTCGATATCTGCGGCATTGCGCAGCACCTCGCTGCGAACGGGCTCGGCGGTGCTGTCGGTGTCGAAGCAGTAGAGCAGAAACTGATCGTTCGGGATCTTCGACGAAATCCAGTACGTCTGAGCGTCAGTGGGATGCAACGAACTGTGCCGCCGCGTGAGACTTCGACGCGGCGGCACAGGTGATACGAGGTTTCGAATCAGGCGACGTTGACCAAGCCGACCGTCGGGAAGAAGAAGCAAGTCTTCGCACCGTCGGCAGTGTTGTGGGTGACGTTGCCGAACACGGCTGCGAGCACGGTGCCCGATCCGGTTTCGACCGGCACAGCCCGCGCACCTGCGGATGGCAGAGCGGCCAACGCTTCGGTGATCGGTCCACGCGCCAGTTCCTTCACGACGGGCAGAACGTCGAGGTTGTCGAGGATGGCGTCGACGAGCTCGCTGGTGGCGCCGCCCATCTCGGCGAATCCACCCTGGAGGGTGTTGACGTTGAACCAGGCAACCTGCATGCCGGCTTTGTCACCCGAGTCGTCGATGATTCCGGCTGGGACGAATGCGAACATCGTCTCGCCCGCTTCCACCGCGTTGAGCGGGGGTAGCGTCGGGATGCTGAGGTTGGGCCACGGTCCGGCCGCGCCGCCTGCGACACCCGGCACGATTCCCAACGGTGCGCCGGGTGTTGCAGAGCAGTTGATTGCCGCAGTCGGGTAGAAGAACGGCGTGATGCCGGCGTCGGTCAGGATCCGATTGGCGGTCTCGAGTGCTGCCAGTGGGTTGGCGTCCACCGGGTCGGCAACCTCGGTGCGCGAGTTCGAGATCGCCTCGGCAGCTGCGAGAGCGGTCGAATCGCCCTGCCCCTGAAGTGTTGCCACGGCCTGCGACAGCGGATCGGAGACTGGAGCGGGGTCCGCGGCGGCTGTTGCCGGAACGGCGAGGAGTGCGGCACAGGACAGTGCGACTGCACCCGCTGCACGACTGAGACGACGAGACATTGTGTGACTCCTGAGACTGATGTGGCCGAAGTTACTGATGTGGTGATGGGACCACACCGATGTCCGCTTTTCCAAGGAGAAGGCGGCACGGTTATTCAATCGATACGTCAGCTTGCGCTGATCCCGAAGTCGCGAACGATCCCCACCAGGCCGGAAGCATACCCCTGACCAATGGCGCGGAACTTCCACTCCTGGCCGCGCCGGTACAGCTCGCCGAACACCATGGCGGTTTCTGTGGAGGCGTCCTCGGTGAGGTCGAATCGCGCGAGCTCGCGGCCGTCAGCGCGGTCGACGACACGGATGAACGCGTTGATGACCTGCCCGAAGTTCTGCCCCAGGACGTCGGCGTCGTGGATCGATACCGGGAAGACGATGGACTCGACCTCGGGTGAGAGGGCGGTGAGGTCGACGTTGATGCTCTCGTCGTCACCTTCGCCTTCACCGGTGCGGTTGTCTCCGGTGTGCTCGATGGCCCCGTCCGGGGACCGCAGATTGTTGTAGAAGACGAAGAATTGATCACCCACGGACTTCTTGTCGGCGCGCAGCCCTATCGCACTCGCGTCGAGATCGAAGTCCCCGCCGGTGGTGTTGCGTACGTCCCAACCCAGACCGACGGACACGGCGGTGAGGTTGGGTGCTTCCTTGGACAACGAGACGTTTCCGCCCTTGGCCAGCGTGACGCCCATCTGGAACTCCTTTTCGATCGTGTCTGCTGTCGACTCCACAGTAGGGGAACGGCCGAATTGGCGAGCGTGGGGCGGATGGGTCGTGTGACACCTGTGCGAGTGATGTGACTAGCGATACCCAAGTGATTGTGGTGCAATAGCGAAACGCGCCAAGCTACCAGCGTCACCGATCGAATTGTGCGCGACACGCCGAGGTGACCGATCGATCGATATGGGGATTGCACCGTGCACGTTTCGAGACGAGAGCTGTTCAAGTACGCCGCGGTCGGTTCGGCCGCGGCAATGGGTCTGGCTGCCGTGAATTCGACGGCGGCACGAGCGGACGGACTGGGCACTCTCGTCGACTACTCAGGTGGTGTTCCGTCAGCGGCGGCAATTGCTGCGGCCGGCCACCTCGGTGCGGTCCGGTACGTCTCGGATCGTCGGCCGGGCGCCGACTGGATGATCGGCAAGCCGCTGAAGGAGTCCGAGGCCGACGCCCTCGCGGCGGCAGGTCTCGAGGTGGTGTCGAACTACCAGTACGGCAAGGGGGACACCTCCGATTGGAGGGGTGGCTACGCGGCGGGGGTCAAACATGCCAAGCGGGGCCTCGAACTGCACACGGCTGCCGGCGGTCCGGCGAATCGGCCGATCTACGCCTCGATCGACGACAATCCCACCGCGGTGGAGTTCGCGACCATGATCGCGCCGTACATCCTGGGGTGGGAGTCTGTTGTGGGCCCGGAGAACACCGGCATCTACGCAAACTCACCCACCATCGAACTGGCCTCGATCGCCGGTCTCGGTCAGTGGTACTGGCAGCACAATTGGGGAACGCCGAAGGGATACCGGCACCCCAGTGCGCATTTGCATCAGGTCCGAATAGACAAAGACGAAATCGATGGGGTCACCGTCGACATCAATGTCATTCTTGCCTCCGATTACGGTCAGTGGTCCGCGGCCTGAGAGGGTAATCGAATGAATCTCATCGATGTAATTTATTTGATCGCCGGCTATTTCTACGAGCTGTTCTCCGACGCCTTTTCTTCGTGAAAGTCCCTGGACTCGAGTAACAGCAGAGCAAGCGATATCAGGGCCAGCGCGGCTACAGCCGCCGAGAACACCACTCCCGCGGTGACGAGCCCCCAGGCATTGGCCGCGGCACCGGCTCCGATGACCGGCACCGAGATGGCGATGTAGAGCACGACGAAGAACGTCGAGGTCACCTCTGCGCGCCGATCGGTGGGAAGCTCGGCCGTGATCGAGGCCATCCCCTTGCTGAATGTGACGCCCTGACCGACGCCGCACACCACCGCGGCGATGACGAGTAGCGGCAGAGATTCGAGTAGCAGTGACACTCCGAGCGCAGCAACGCCGACAACCAGCGTGATACACCCGGCCCGGAGTGCGAAGGTATCGCCGAGGCCGCGCAGGCCGATCTGGGCGGCCGCGGAAGATGCGAAGATCACGAAGACCACGGCGCCGGTCGCGGCATGATTGTCGATCCCCAGAACCTGCGTCATGAACCCGGGTGAGACGCCCGTGAACAGGCCGAGTACGGCGAAACCTGCGAAACCACCGGTCGCGGCGCGAACGAAGGTACCTCGTATGGGAGCGGGTACGGACAGTCGTTGCATGTGTGGGCGGGCGCCGCGCGCCACAGCGACCGGCTCGGGAACGAAGTACACAGCAATGGCGGCGACCAGCAGCAGCGCGATGTCGACTGCGAAAGTCAGACGCATCGGTTGTGGCATGTACTGGACGAGCAGGCCCGCCAGCAGGGGGCCGAGGCCGAGTCCGCCGATGTTGGCTGCGGTGGCGATGGATGGAGCCCGGGAGCGCCACTTGTCCGGTACCAGTTCCACCAGCGTCACCGTCGCGGTCCCGACGAAGATTCCGGCGGAGAGCCCGGAGAGGACTCGTCCGATCAACAGCGCAGTGAGGGAGCCGGCGCTGATGAACACGATTGCGCTGGCGATGCCGAGACCGATGCCGGCGAGCAGCATCGGTCTACGGCCCAGCGAATCGGACCATCGGCCGAACGCGAGAAGTGCTGCCAACACCCCGAGTGCGTAGGCGGCGAAGATGATCGTGACTACGAAGACGGAAAACCCGAATTCGGCCTGGTAGAGCGAGTACACGGGGGTGGGCATCGTCGTGCCCAGCATCGCTACTGCGAACGCGTATGCGATCGCGACGAAAGCCAGAGGTCTGCGCACGAGCAGACCTTACCCGTGCTATCGGTCAGACGCTCACGGTACGAAAACGGTCCCGATCGTCGGCAGGAAGCTGCAGGAGCGAGCCGGTGCTGTCGGATCTTCCTTCGACTGGGTCGTGATCGATCCCGAGACGACCGCAAGAACGCGACCTGGGCCGGTGTCGGCGATGGTCGACAGAGTTGCGGGCCCGCCGGGGTTGATGTTCGCAGCGCCGGTCAGGTCCACAGCGCCGGTGCGGCGGTTGTCCAGGTTGAGCCACGATACGGTCAGCGGCGCTTCCTGCGTCTGCGCGAGGGGTTGCGTTCCGAGGGCCGTGAAGACGAAGCCCGCCTGGCCGGCCGGGGGGCCGGGGGGAGGCAGGGTTGCCGGTCCCGGCACAGCGAGTGCAGTGCCGACGGAATCGGCGGAATCGGAGATGCATCCCTTGCCGATGGTCGGGTACAGGAACTGCGCGATGACCGGGCCGTCCGCGGGTGGAATCTCCGGGCCGCCGCCGCCGGAGCCGTCGAGGAACGTGATGACCCGCTCGAGGATGGACCTGACCTGCTCGGGTAGTGCAGAGGACTCCAAGAGCATGCGTGCCTGAGCGAGCAGATCGGCTTGGGTGGTGGGAGCGGCGTCGGCCGGCCCCGCTGCGGCACCCATGATGGCCGGCGCGAACGCGGCGAGTGCTTCGACCTGTGCGTAGTCGGGAAGCGGTTGATCAGGAGTGGGGAGGAAAAGAGGAGGCAGTTCCACTGCGGGTGGTGCTGGTTCTGCGGACGCAACGGTCGGCACAGCGAGCGCGGCGGCGACTGCCACTGCTAGGGCTGTGACGGTCCTGCGCGTTACACCGTTACGTAACACTTGTTTTCCCCATCCTGATCGAAAAGCGGGCCGTGAATCGGTTGCTGGCTCGAGGGGTCACTCTATGTATCCGACTCGACGTTGTACAGCCGGTACCAGCGTTCACCGCAAGTGGACAGTAGCCTGTTACGGAAGTGATCAGTGTGGTTGGTGATACAAATGTTATTCGTGATACGTGAATGTGGGAATTCCGACCCCCGCTGGGGCACCTGTTCGGGCCATTTCACAATTGCCTTATAGGCTCAGCCGTCGATTCCGCGCAATCGGCCCAACGCACACTGAAACGGGAGCTGTGAAGAAGTGAACCGCCTGGTTCGATACGCCCCGTTCCTGCTCGCCCTGTCCGTGATCACGCGGCTTGTGTGGGCTTTCGCGACGCCCAACGGCATGAACCTCGTCGACCTGCACGTCTACGTGGATGGGGCGGCGGCCCTCCTGCAAGGCAACCTGTACGAGTTCACCTACGCGGAAAAGACACCGGATTTCCCGCTCCCCTTCACCTACCCACCGTTCGCTGCCCTGGTGTTCTTCCCACTGCACTACCTGCCGTTCACGATCGTCGGCGTGTGCTGGCAGCTCGCGACGATGGCGGCGATGTTCCTGCTGATCCGGCTCGCCATCGGACTCGTCCTCGACTTCAGGCCGGATGCGGTTGGGAGCACGACCGACTGGACGCGTGTGGCGATGCTGTGGACGGCGTTGGCGCTGTGGACCGAACCCGTACGCACCACACTCGACTACGGGCAGGTCAACGTCTTCCTGGCACTCGCCGCCATCGTGGCGATCCGCAGCACGCGCTGGTGGATCGCCGGGGGCATCGTCGGGTTCGTCGCCGGAATCAAACTGACCCCCGCGATCACCGGCCTGTACTTCCTGGCGACGAAACGGTGGAAGGCCGCCGCTTTCTCCGCCGTCGCGTTCGGCGCGACCGTCGCCATCAGTTACCTGGTGCTGGGCCGGCAGGCGGGCACCTACTTCACCGAGCTACTGGGCGACGCCGACCGCATCGGCCCAGTCGGCTCGGTATGGAACCAATCCCTGCGTGGAGCGATGAGTCGCATCGCAGGACGCGACATCGATTCGTCTGTGCTGTGGCTTGTCGGCGTGCTCGCAGTGAGCGTTCTCGCGTTCTTCGCCTGGCGGGCGCTCCGTACGAACGATCGACTCGGAACGTTGCTCGTGGTCCAACTGCTGGGACTGTCGGTGTCACCGATCTCATGGTCCCACCACTGGGTATGGGTGCTGCCGCTGCTCGTGTGGCTGCTGCACGGACCGGACCGGCATCTGCTGGGAACCCGACTGGTCGCCGGATATTGGCTCGTTGCCGTCGTCGTCGGCATCCCATGGATTCTGAGTTTCTTCCAGGAGTCGATCTGGCTCGTCTCTCGGCCCGGACTGCTGGCATGGCTCGGCGCCGTGGACATGGTGGGAGTACTGCTGGTCTACGGCTGGACGATCCGTCTGGGACGAGGACGACTCAAAGGGCAGAAAGCAGAGAATCGATCTCTCGCGCCAGATTCACATCCTTCACCGTGAGTCCACCCGCAGAATGTGTGGACAGTGTGAACGTCAGCTTCCGCCACCTGATGTCGATGTCCGGATGATGGTCGGCCGCCTCCGCGGAAGCAGCCACGCGCGCCACCAGATCGATCGCCGCCGGAAATGTCGGTGCCTGGACTGTGCGGGTGATCGCGTCGCCGGCGAGGGCCCACTCGGGCAGGCCCGTGAGGGCGTCGTCGATCTCGGAGTTGGTAAGAAGTTCACTCATGCAGC
Source organism: Rhodococcus sp. I2R (assembly GCF_020889545.1). Lineage (NCBI taxonomy): Bacteria > Bacillati > Actinomycetota > Actinomycetes > Mycobacteriales > Nocardiaceae > Rhodococcus > Rhodococcus sp. I2R. The sequence continues at coordinate 114,392 of NZ_JAHUTG010000010.1, read as the reverse complement.
GATAGTGACACGAACGAAAGTGGTGGCATGACTGAAACGGCCGATCAGCGAGTGGTCGTCGCGGGCGCAATCGTCTCCGATGGCCGACTGCTGCTGGCGCAGCGCGCCTCCCCGCCGGAGCTCGCCGGTCGGTGGGAGCTACCCGGCGGCAAGGTCGAAGCGGGCGAGTCCGAGGAAAGTGCGCTCGAACGTGAACTGCGGGAGGAACTCGGCGTCGAGACGGCGGTGACCGAACCACTGGGCGGAGAAGTGGCGCTGCCGGGCGCATCGATACTGCGGGCCTATCGCGTCGAACTGGTCTCGGGGACGCCGGCGCCGTTGGAGCATTCCGATCTCAGGTGGGTCGACGCCGACGGCCTGCGCGAAATCGACCTGGTCGAGGCAGATCGCGGATGGATGCCCGAACTGCTCGACATACTCACTTCTCCCGGGCGTGCTCGAGACCCTTCTTGAGTTCCTTCTTGCTGGCCCCGGACGCTTCGAGCTTCTTCATTCGCATGATGACGACGGGGCATGTGATGCATCGCGTCTTCTTGCGGCAGCACTTCTTCTTGGGCTTGAGGCCCGAAACGTCCTTGGCCTTGACCTTGCCCATGCAACTACTCCGGATTTCGATAACTTTGGGTGAACTTACGGGCAAGACTACTGCGTGGTGCAGGTCACCCTGTGCCAGCGGGTAAACTCGGCCGGTCGCGAGAATCTCGCGGTGCAGCGCGCTTCTCTAGCGACATAAGCCCGCTAGCGAACAAGAGCCCGCATTAGACCCAGGAGAATTTTTCGCGTGAGTGCCCCAAGCAGTGCAGACAACATCGATTCCACCACCACGTTCCGCAACGTAGCCATCGTTGCACACGTCGACCATGGCAAGACCACGCTGGTCGACGCCATGCTCCGGCAGTCCGGAGCGTTCGAGGAACGCGCCGAAGCGATCGACCGCGTCATGGACTCGGGCGACCTCGAAAAAGAAAAAGGCATCACGATTCTGGCCAAGAACACGGCCGTCCACAAACGCAACGCCGACGGAACCATCACCGTCATCAACGTGATCGATACCCCCGGCCACGCCGACTTCGGCGGTGAGGTCGAGCGCGGACTGTCCATGGTCGACGGTGTCGTCCTGCTCGTCGACGCCTCCGAGGGCCCGCTGCCGCAGACCCGCTTCGTGCTGCGCAAGGCGCTCGCCGCCTCGCTTCCGGTGATTCTGGTCGTCAACAAGACGGACCGTCCCGACGCGCGCATCGAGGAGGTCGTCTCCGAGAGCCACGACCTGCTGCTGGACCTGGCATCGGACCTCGACGACGAGGCCTCCGAGGCGGCCGAGCTGGCACTCGACCTGCCTGTCCTCTATGCCTCCGGTCGCGAGGGCAAGGCATCGAAGGTCAAGCCCGAGAACGGCAACGCTCCCGACGCCGAGAACCTCGACGAGCTGTTCGAGGTTCTGCTCAACTACGTCCCCGCTCCCAAGGGCAACGTCGACGCTCCGCTGCAGGCGCACGTCACCAACCTCGACGCGTCGGCCTTCCTCGGCCGCCTCGCCCTGGTTCGTATCCACAACGGTCAGCTCAGCAAGGGCCAGACCGTCAGCTGGATGCGTGAGGTCGACGGCGAGCCCGTCGTACAGAAGGCCAAGATCACCGAGCTGCTCAACACCATCGGCGTCGAGCGCGTGCCGGGTGAGAAGGGCGTCGCAGGCGATATCGTCGCCGTCGCCGGTTTCCCGGACATCATGATCGGTGACACCCTTGCCGACCTCGAGAATCCGGTCGCGCTTCCGCGCATCACCGTCGACCAGCCGGCCATCTCTGTCACCATCGGCACCAACACCAGCCCGCTCGTCGGACGGGTCAGCGGACACAAGCTGACCTCCCGCATGGTCAAGAGCCGTCTGGACCAGGAGCTCATCGGTAACGTCTCGCTCAAGGTGCTCGACATCGGCCGGCCCGACGCCTGGGAGGTGCAGGGTCGTGGTGAGCTCGCGCTCGCCATCCTCGTCGAGCAGATGCGTCGCGAGGGCTTCGAGCTGACCGTCGGCAAGCCGCAGGTGGTCACCCGGCAGGTCGACGGCAAGCTGCACGAGCCCTTCGAGGAGCTGACCGTCGACACCCCGGAGGAGTACCTCGGTGGCGTGACGCAGCTGCTCGCCGCGCGCAAGGGCAAGATGGTGCAGATGACGAACCACGGCGCCGGCTGGGTTCGGATGGAGTTCATCGTCCCCTCGCGTGGCCTCATTGGCTTCCGCACGGACTTCCTCACCGATACGCGCGGCACCGGAATCGCGAACGCCGTGTTCCACGGATACGCGCCGTGGGCCGGCGAGATCCGCGCCCGCCACACCGGTTCGCTCGTTTCGGACCGCAATGGCACCGTGACGCCGTTCGCAATGATCCAGCTCGCGGACCGTGGCACGTTCTTCGTCGAGCCGGGTGCCGACACCTACGAGGGCATGGTGGTGGGCATCAACCCGCGTCAGGAGGACCTCGACATCAACGTCACGCGAGAGAAGAAGCTGACCAACATGCGTCAGTCCTCCGCCGACGTGATGGAGACCCTGGCGAAGCCGAAGAAGCTGGACCTGGAAATGGCGATGGAGTTCTGCGCGGGCGACGAATGCGTCGAGGTCACCCCCGAGGTCGTGCGTGTGCGCAAGGTGCACCTGGACTCCAATGAGCGTGCGCGCGAGCGTTCGCGCAGCAAGTCGCGCGACAAGGCTGCTCTGTAGACTTCGCTACTCATGCGAAGTGTTCGCGTGGTCCGTCTTGTGTACGGACCACGCGAACACGAGCCTCGACGAAGGAGCGGCCCGGTGCGAAGCAGTAGCACTATGCAGGTGCGTTCGACTGCTCGGCGCGCTACCGCTGTCGGTGTCGCCGCTTTGCTCCTGGCGGGATGCACAGCCGACCCGCCGCCCCCGGTCGAGAGCGAGCCGACCGTCACCACGACGACGGTTGCCCCCGTGGTCGAGAGTGAAAACCTCGTGGTGGTGGCCGTCGACGACATCGGCATCGGATTCAACCCGCATCTTCTCGCCGACCAGTCGCCCGCAACATCCGCCGTCAGCGCGCTGGTCCTGCCGAGTCCGTTTCGGCCCGCCCTGGATCCGGCTGATCCGGCAGCGACGATCATGCTGCTCGATCCTGCCGTGCTCATCTCGGCAGAGGTGACCTCGCAAGCACCGTTCACGGTCACCTACCGGCTCCGCCCCGAGGCGCAGTGGTCGGACGGTGCGCCCGTTGCGGCCGAGGACTTTCACTACCTGTGGCAGCAGATGATCTCGCAGCCCGGTGTCGTCGACCCGGCCGGATATGCCCTCATCGACAACGTCGCGTCGGCCGGTGGCGGAAAAACAGTGAACGTGACGTTCCGCGCGCCGTACCCGCACTGGCAGAGGCTCTTCACGGATTTGTTGCCGAGTCACCTGTTGAAGGATTCACCGGGCGGATTCACGACGGGGCTGACCGACAACGTCCCCGTGTCGGCCAATCGGTTCAAGATCGACTCTCTCGACAAGGGACGGGACGAGATTCTGCTCGAACGCAACGATCGGTTCTGGGGTGAACCGGCGCTTGCGGATTCGATCCTGCTCAGGCGTGGTGGTACGCCGGCCCAGCTTGCCGATTCACTGCGTTCGAAGGATGCTCAGCTCGCTCAGGTACGGGCGAGTAGTGCGACGGAGGCGCAGCTTTCCGCTATTCCCGGTGTCCGCACGGACATGAGATTTCAGCCGCGGGTGCTTGATTTCACGCTCAACGGTCGCGCGCCCCTACTGACGGATCCGGCCGTCCGGCGCGGCGTCATCGGATTGATCGACCCGATGTTGCTCGCGACGGTTGCCGCCGGATCGGGTTCCGCCAACTTTCCAGCCAGAGCGCAACTTTCGAGTCCCTCGGACCGATGGTACTCACCGACTGCGCCCGCGCCGATCGGTCGCGAAGCTGCGATGACACTCCTCGGGGAGGCCGGGTTCGTGCTTTCGGTGGACGGTGTTCTCGAAAAAGACGGTGTTGCAGTCGAGTTCGCGATCGGTGCAGTCGAGAACGACGCGACCGCACTCGCCGTCGCCAACACCGCCGCAGACGAGTTGGCCGGTGCCGGCATCGCCGCGACGGTGACGCCGCTCGCGCCGGACGAGTTGTACGGTTCGGCGGTCACCGGGGGAGAAGTCGACGCGGTGGTCGGTTGGACGGCTGTCGGATCCGATCCCGCGACCATCATGGCCTCCCGATTCGGTTGCAGCGCAGCGACGTCCACCGACCCTGAGTCCGACCCCGAGTCCGAGCCCGAGGCGATCGGTCCTCTGGGGGCGCCGAGTAACCTGTCGGGTCTGTGCGTGCCTGAACTCGAGGATTCGCTCGAGCATGCTCTGACAGGTGACCTTTCGGCCGAGTTGCTTGTCGCCGAGGCGGAGTCGAAACTGTGGAACCTCTCGGCGGTCCTGCCGATCGTGCAGGATTCCTCTGTTGTCGCGATCGGGGCCGACGTGGAGGGTGCGTCGCTGACAGGGCCGATCGAGGTTGGCATCTTCGACGACGTGGCCTACTGGACGAGGGCCGAAAACAAGTGAGACTCTTGCTCGTTCACGCGCATCCGGATGACGAGACGATCACCACCGGTGGGACCATCGCTCACTATGCCCAGGCCGGAGTAGAGGTCACGGTGCTGACGTGCTCGCTGGGCGAGGAAGGCGAAGTGATCGGCAATCGGTGGGCGGGTCTCGTCGCCGATCAGGCCGATCAACTGGGCGGCTATCGGATACTCGAACTGACAAGGGCGCTGGACGCGCTCGGTGCTCGCCCGCCGAGATTCCTAGGGGGAGCGGGTCGTTGGCGAGATTCCGGGATGGAGGGGACCGCGGCGGCGTCGAACCCTCGTGCCTTCGTCAATGCCGACCACGACGAGGTGCTCTCGGCCATGGTCGCGGCGGTCCGTGCAGTGCGTCCGCACGTCGTAGTCGGATACGACCCAGCAGGTGGTTACGGGCATCCCGACCATCGGCACGTGCACACCCTGGTCACCGAGGCGTTCGAGGTCGCAGGCAGTGACGTGCTCGCCGCGGCAGGCGAGCCGTGGACGCCGCAGAAGTTGTACTGGACGGTCACCGGTGAGAACCAGCTTCGTGACTCTCTCGCGTCGATCGCGGAAATACCGGCTGGATGGCGGATGCCCGAGCCAGGAGAGTTGCCGAGTATCCCGGAGCGCGAGATCACGACGTCGGTCGATGTGCGCGCTGTGTTCGCCCGCAAGCGCGATGCGCTGCGCGCTCATGCGACGCAGGTGGCCGTGGCGCCGTCGGGTGTGGACTACGCGTTGTCGAACAACATCGTGCAGCCGATTCTGCCGGACGAGCAGTACGTTCTGGTGCAGGGCAAGCTGGGCGAGGTGGATGAGCGGGGTAGGGAACGTGACCTGTTCTCTGGCGTACTAGAGTATGACGTGGATCACTGAACAGGTGATGTCCCGGATGGCTGACAGCAGGGGTGGAATACAGATGTACAACTGGAGCGTGCAGGACGCCATTGCCGTATTCGTCGATTCGCTGAAGCCGGATTTCCCGCATCACGAGATGCTCTACCAGCAAGGGCTGACGGACATGGCCTCCGCGCTCAGCAATCTGCTGACTGCTCTGGGATACCCGCCGATCTCCTGACCGGGTTCGATACGTCAGTATTGGTGCATGATCTCGAAGGCCGCATCCAATGCTGTCGTCCTCGTGTCCAGGACAACGCTCGCCGTACTCATCTTCGACGGCTTCCTTTGCGGAATTCTGGCGGTCTTCTTCCTTCCGACGCATCTCGGTCCGGTGCCGTTCCCGGTGAGTGCGTTGCTGGCGGGCATCGCGAACGTGATGCTCTTGTTCGCCGCGCGCAAGGTCGCCGACACGTCGCTGGCCATCGCATCGCCACTGATCGGCTGGGGTGCAGCTGTACTGCTGTGCATGTTCGGTGGCCCAGGCGGGGATGTCCTCCTCCTCGCGGACTGGCGGACGGGCTTCTTGCTGCTCGGTGGGCTGCTGCCCCCGGGTTTGCTCCTGTTTTCGTGGAGACTGAAAAGCCTTACAGAAGCCCCGCATGCGAACCCGCGGCCCGCAGTACGTCCTCGACCATCGACGGGGTCAGCAGCCCGGTGAATGTATTGCGTTGACTGACGTGAAAGCTGCCGAACAACCGGACGGTGCCGAGCTGTAGTTCGACACCGTGACCGAACTTCGGACGTGGCCGCGGTATCTCCCAGCCGTTGCTGCCGAGAACGGGTAGCAGCGACTGCCACCCGAAACTGCCCAGCACGACGATCGATCGTAGTGTCGGCTTCAGCAGGCGGAGTTCGGTGTCGAGCCATTTGCGGCAGCGATCGCGTTCGGTGACGGTGGGCTTGTTGTCCGGGGGAGCGCAATGCACCGGAGCGGTGATGCGCACACCCCTCAGGGTGAGCCCGTCGTCGATGTGTGTCGCGGTGGGCTGGCTGGCAAGTCCGACGGCGTGCAGCGCGGCATAGAGCACGTCCCCGCTGCGGTCGCCGGTGAACATGCGTCCTGTGCGGTTCGCGCCGTGTGCGGCTGGGGCGAGGCCGACGATCAGCATGCTCGCGTCCGGTGGACCGAATCCGGGTACTGCTCGTCCCCAATATGTTTCGTCGCGCGAGCTAGGTCGCTTCTCGGCGGCGACCTTCTCACGCCAGCGCACGAGTCGGCGGCATGCGCGGCACGAGCTGATGGCAGCGTCGAGTTCCTCGATACTCGTCACCGCGCCCATATGTCTCCCGCGCCCGGTGTGACGCCCTCGACGAGTGCCCATGCCTGCTCGATGGGGATGTCGAGTATCTCGTAGTGCCCGACGCCGGCGGGCGTGGCAGCAACGATGGTCGCCACACCGGCGCGTCGCTGAAAGAACGTCTGCCGCACCGTCCAACCGATGATGCCCGCGGCCTCCACACTGTGCCGCTTGCGGTCGAGCGAGCCGTGTTGGGTGATCAGCCAGCCCGGCAGTACTGCATGACCGAGGCTGCGGTAGCGATCCCACCCGACGAGTACTGCCCCGATGAGCAACAGCATCGTCGTCGCCCACACCAGCGGCGGGATCGGTGCCCCGAAAGCCCTGGCGACGCCGAGACCGGCGGCCAATACGAGGACGGGGACGACTGCGCGGACGTAGCGTCGCTGCCGGGCCGCAGGGCCGTGGGACTGCAACGGCTTGCGTGCATCGGCGTGCATGCCGGCCTCGCCGAGCACGACGGTCATCATGCGTCGAGCCTCGTCGGCGGGCGCCTGGGGAAGGAGCAGCGAGGATTCCTTCTTCTCTGCGCTGACGCCCGTCATGATGGCATCGAGCCTCGCGCCTTTCGCAACCCGAAGGAGCAAAGGCTCGGAAAGCGACGTTCCACGGAGCCGGTTTCGGTCGAGCGTCGTCGATCGTGTCCGCAGTAGGCCGTGCGCCACGTGCAGGCGGGTGCCGTCGTCGGTGACCGTGAGGTTGCCGTACGCGATCAGATATCGAGCACAGGCGAACAGGCTCGCCACGATCAGCAGGAGGACAAGGCCGAAGATGATGACCACCGCGATGCCGAGCCGCTCGGCTGAGTCGATGCCCTGGGAGATCACCGTCGAGTCGGCGAGGCGTTCGCCGAGACCGTACTGAAAGAGCACACCTACAGCAGCGGCGATGGTGACGACCCCGGTGAACGAGAACGGCGCGTACCGCACCCAGGACGTTCGCCAATGCGCGATCTCTGTTTCGACGGGCGGCGGCGTCCCGGGAATGTCGGCTGCACGGGTCACGCGCTGCAGCAGCAGCTCGCGGAGTTCGGGCACCGCCGTGGCGTCGAGGGCATTGAGCTCGAACCTCTCACCCTGGTCGGCCTGCTGGCCCGTGCCGATGCGCAGTATCGACAACCCGAGAATCCGATGCAGCACGCCGGCCTCGATGTCGACGGACCTGATTCGGCTACGCGGCACCGACAGAAGCTTCTTCTGGAACACCCCGGAGCGCAGCTGCACGTGGACCGGGCCGATGCGATAGCTGGTGGTGAACCAGCGAAGCACCGCGAACACGAGCACCAGAACGAGAACGCCCAGGCCCCATAGATGATTGCCGCTCTGTGTGCCGACGACGAACGACACCAGCAGAATCGGCAGGACCTTGACGGCCTCGGTCACGGGATGGACGAGCAGCATCCGTTTGTCGAGACGTAGCCAGGGCTGTTGCTCCTCGGCGGCGAGTAGTTCGGGGTCGGTACTCACGTTGCGTCGCCCAGGGTCCGTCCGGCGATGTCGGTGAGCTGCGCGACTGTCCTGTCGGCAACATCTTTGTCCAGGGCGGTGATCTTGACCGCGCCCGCGGACGACGCGGTGGTCACCGTGACCGTCGAGAGGCCGAGCATGCGATCGATGGGACCGCGCTCGGTGTCGACCGTCTGTACCCGCGAGATAGGCGCAATACGTCGTTCCTGATCGAACCAGCCGGTCCGCGTGTACACGGCGGAGTCGCTGATTTCCCAGCGGTGTACGCGATACCGCCACACCGGCACGACGATGATGTGCGCGGCGGCCACAACCACGGACGCTGCGAACACGGCCACGTGCGGCCACGTCGTCACATCACCGGCGATCACCGCCCACACGAGCTGAGCCAAGAACAGCGGAAGCCACATCAGAGCTGCATTGATCGCCCACAATTGCTTGGCACGGGGACTCGGACGCCACGCTGGGTCGGTCATCGTGATCATGCCTACAACGTAGTGGTACTACCCCCTCCGGTGGCACGCCCGAGTGTCGGAGGAGCATGATCGACTGGTGACCATGCTGCCCGATCCCGCATCTGTAACTGCACGCGATGAAGAGAAAGCTCCCGCCCCGTCCGCCATGCGTCGCGTTCTGCGCCGCGCCCGTGAAGGTGTCGCTCTCAACGTCGACGAGGCCACCGTGCTGCTGCACGCCAGGGGCGAGGATCTGATGGATCTGATGGCGTCGGCGTCGCGGGTTCGTGATGCGGGTCTGCTGGAGGCGGGTCGGGACAAGACCGTCAGCTATTCGCGCAAGGTGTTCATCCCGATCACACGCTTGTGCCGGGACAAGTGCCACTACTGCACGTTCGTCACGGTGCCCGGCAAGATTCGCGCTGGCGTCGATTCTGGGGGCCACGGCCTGTTCATGGACCCCGACGAAATCGTCGAGGTGGCCCGCAAGGGCGCCGAACTCGGTTGCAAAGAAGCACTGTTCACTCTCGGTGACAGGCCCGAGGATCGCTGGCCGGAGGCGAAGGAGTGGCTTGATTCGCGCGGGTACGACTCCACGCTCGATTACGTGCGCGCGATGGCGATCAAGGTGCTCGAGGAGACGGGTCTGCTGCCGCACCTGAACCCGGGGGTGATGTCGTGGCAGGAGCTGTCCAGGCTCAAGCCCGTCGCACCGTCGATGGGCATGATGCTCGAGACGACCTCGCGGCGTCTGTTCGAAGAAAAAGGGCAGGCCCACTACGGCAGCCCGGACAAAGACCCCGAGGTCCGGCTGCGGACGCTGACCGACGCCGGACGGCTCAGCATCCCGTTCACGACGGGCATTCTCGTCGGCATCGGAGAGACTATCCGCGACCGCGCCGAGTCGATCATGGCTATCCGGAAGGCACACAAAGCTTTCGGGCATGTGCAGGAAATCATCGTGCAGAATTTTCTGGCCAAGAGCGACACTGCGATGCGTGGCACACCTGACGCGGGACTGGAAGAATTTCTCGCCACCATCGCCGTGACCCGTCTCCTGCTCGGACCGGCGATGCGGATTCAGGCGCCGCCGAACCTCGTGGAAGCGGCGGAGACCGCGGCCCTGCTCGGAGCCGGCGTCGACGATTGGGGTGGTGTCTCTCCGCTGACCCCCGACCATGTCAATCCGGAGCGCCCGTGGCCCAACCTCGACACCCTCGCCGAGCTCAGCTCGGCAGCGGGCTACACCCTCGTCGAACGGACAGCGGCGCAACCTCAGTACGTGCTCGCCGGGTCGCCGTGGATCGATCCGCGCATCGCAGCGCACGTGCGAGCGTTGACGGATCCGGAGACGGGGATGGCGCGCGCCGAGGTGACACCGACGGGACTGCCCTGGCAGGAACCCGACGAGGAATGGGTGTCCTCTGGCCGCGTCGATCTGAACACCGAGATCGACACCGACGGCCGAAACACCGAGACCCGTTCGGACTTGGCCAATGCCTTCGGCGACTGGGAGTCCATTCGTGAACAGGTCCGCGATCTTGCCGGCCTCGAGCGCGTCGACCGCGATCTGGTAGCAGCGCTGACAGCTGCCGAGAAAGATCCTGCGGGACTGTCCGACGAGCAATATCTCGCGCTGGCGACAGCCGAGGGGCCCGGTATGGACGCGGTGGCTGCGCTGGCCGACGACCTGCGCAAGCAGGTCAACGGAGACACCGTCACCTACGTGGTGAACCGGAACATCAACTTCACCAACATCTGCTACACGGGCTGCCGCTTCTGTGCGTTCGCGCAGCGCAAAGGCGACGCCGACGCTTTCACCCTCTCTACCGCCGAGGTTGCCGACCGCGCCTGGGAAGCGCACGCCGCGGGCGCGACCGAGGTGTGCATGCAGGGCGGAATCGACCCCGAGTTGCCCGTCACCGGCTACGCCGATCTGGTGCGGGCGGTGAAGGAGCGTGTGCCGTCGATGCACGTGCACGCCTTCAGTCCGATGGAGATCGTCAACGGGGCATCGCGGGGCGGGCAGTCCATCCGCGATTGGCTGACCGAACTGCGGGTCGCGGGCCTCGACACCATTCCGGGAACCGCGGCAGAGATCCTCGACGACGAGGTGCGCTGGGTGTTGACCAAGGGCAAGCTACCCGCAGCCGAATGGATCGAAGTGGTCACCACGGCGCACGAGGTGGGACTGCGCTCGTCGTCGACGATGATGTACGGCCACGTCGACAACCCGTCCCACTGGGTCGGTCACCTGAACGTGCTCAAACGAATCCAGGACAAGACCGGTGGGTTCACCGAGTTCGTGCCTCTGCCGTTCGTGCACCAGAGCTCGCCGCTGTATCTCGCCGGTGCCTCGCGCCCCGGCCCGACCAATCGCGACAACCGCGCCGTCCACGCGCTGGCCAGGATCATGCTGCACGGCCGGATCGACAGCATCCAGACGTCATGGGTCAAATTGGGCACCACGGGTACACAGGTGATGTTGAACGGGGGAGCGAACGACCTCGGTGGAACCCTGATGGAGGAGACGATTTCACGCATGGCAGGCAGTCAGAACGGTTCGGAGAAGACCGTGGCCGAATTGCACGACATCGCGGCAGGCATCGGCCGGCCGGCCCGCGAACGCACCACCACCTACGGTCTCGTGGACCGCGTCCCCGCAGTGGGACTTCTCTGATGGCAATGGACGATCGCACCGTCGCCTCTGCCCTCTATCGGGCCGTCGCCATCATCGACCCCGTGCTGGACGTCCTCGCCGCCCGCGACCCCCTGGGCCTGAAAGCACGCACTCACAGAACTGCGACCGCTGACGATTCCGTCGTCGACAAAGTGCTCGGGGCGCTCGCTTCGGCATTGAACGCCACGGACTTTCCGGGTACCGAGGCGTGGGAGAAGCTCGACTCCGACGCCCGCTCCGACTGGTGGGTCGCACGTATCGGCGCGCTCAACACTGTCGCTGTCGCATTCCCCGGCGTGTTCGGAGTACTGATGAACCGGTTGCCGCTGCAGGACCTCCTCGGCTTTGCCAACCAGGCCATGGTGCTGGTCGCAGTCGCGCGAGAGGCCGGTGTCACCGATCGGTCGGCGCATGTGCAACTGTTGGCCTCGGTGCTGTGCGAACGTGAGATCGACCCATCGGCCCCGGATACACCCGAGGCCGAGGAAGAGCCGCAGCCCGAGCGCAGTTGGGGTCCGTTCGCATTACTGCGAGCGATGTGGGACGTTGCTTCAGTGCTCAGGGATGTGTCGAGTGAACTGGCCAAGCGGCCGCACAGCAGGACAGTGTTCCGCATGATCTCGGCGATCCCGCTGGTCGGTGGAGTCGCCAGCTACTTCGGCGAACGCGGCGCACTGTCTCGGGCTGCGGAGCAGGGACGCCGATGGGTGGCGGACCACGAGACCATTCCGACAGCGCGCCTCAGCAAGTGAGGACACCCTGCACTGGTTGCCTGAAATCTTCGTCGCGATACTAAGATGCTCAGGGCGCTCGAAGGCCAGCGGGACTACGGCATCGACTATGCGAAAGGCAGAGGGCAGCAGTGACCTACACGATTGCAGAACCGTGCGTGGATGTACTGGACAAGGCGTGCATCGAAGAATGCCCGGTGGACTGCATCTACGAGGGTGGTCGAATGCTGTACATCCACCCGGACGAGTGTGTCGACTGTGGCGCGTGTGAGCCGGTCTGCCCCGTCGAGGCAATCTTCTACGAGGACGATGTTCCGGACCAGTGGAACGGATATGTCAGCGCCAACGTCGACTTCTTCGACGATCTCGGTTCACCCGGTGGAGCCGGCAAGCTCGGCAAGGTCGATTACGATCCGCCGTTCATCAAGGCACTGCCTCCCATGGGCGAGTCCTGATGGGTGAGATCTGAGAGTGGCCAGAATTTCGGTCGCGGCCTCTCTGCCCGATTTTCCGTGGGACTCGCTCACGGCCGCCAAGAACACAGCCCAGGCGCACCCTGACGGCATCGTGAATCTCTCGGTCGGCACACCCGTCGACCCGGTTGCCGACATCATCCGCGACGCACTGGCGTCCGTCTCCGCCGAACCCGGGTACCCGACCACCATCGGTACCGTCGAGTTGCGCACGGCCGCCGTCGACGCGCTCGGGCGTCGCTACGGTGTCACGGGCATCGGTACCGACGCGGTCCTCCCCGCCATCGGGACCAAGGAGATGATCGCCTGGCTGCCGACTCTCCTCGGACTCGGCGCAGGCGATCTCGTCGTCATCCCCGAACTGGCCTACCCGACCTACGAGGTCGGTGCACTGCTCGCGGGTGCACGCATCACCCGGGCTGACGGTCTCAACCGGCTCGGCCCGGAAAACGCAGCGCTGGTGTTCGTCAACTCGCCGTCCAACCCCAGCGGCAAGGTGCTTCCGATCGAGCACCTGCGCAAGGTCGTTGCATGGGCACGTGAACGGGACGCCGTCGTCGTTTCCGACGAGTGCTACCTCGGACTGACCTGGGACGCCGAAGCCGTCTCGATCCTCGACCCTCGCGTCTGCGACGGAGACCATACGAATCTGCTCGCAGTGCACTCGCTGTCGAAGACCTCGAACCTGGCGAGCTACCGAGCGGGCTTTGTCACCGGGGACCCGTCACTCGTGAAAGACCTCCTCGAGGTACGCAAACACGCAGGGATGATCGTGCCCCTGCCGGTGCAGGCGGCGATGACCGCCGCGCTGAACGACGACGAGCACGAGAAGATGCAGCGCGAGCGTTACCGCGCGCGAAGAATCGAGTTGAAGGCTGCCATCGAGAGAGCCGGATTCACCGTCGAGCACTCCGAGGCCGGGCTGTACCTCTGGGTCACCCGCGGCGAACAGTGCCGCACCACCGTCGACTGGTTCGCCGAGCGCGGCATCCTGACCGCCCCAGGCGAGTTCTACGGCCCATCCGGGTCGCAGCACGTCCGCATCGCGTTGACCGCCACAGACGAACGCATCCACGCCGCAGCGGAGCGTTTGGCGCCTTAGTGCAAAAGTTCTCTGCTCGGAATGTGAGATCTCTGCTGCTCAGATATGGGACAGCGTTCGCCATTCAAATCTTGGTGCTCCTCATAATCGCAGTTGGACTTCGGATACTCGGCATGAGTGATCCGCCGGGCTGGGCCTTTGCCGCTATCGGTGCATTCGTCTTCTGTCTTGCGTTGGCAGCACAGTCGGAGAATTCGTCTTCGAGGTAGGCGGCCTCGTCGAAATATACAGTTTGCGGTGGCTCGGCCCGGGTGGTTCCATTCCCGCATGTCTCTTGGCCTGCTGCTCAGTTTCGCCGGCGTGTGCTTCCTGCTGGCAATCCTGCCGGGCCCAGATTCGTTTCTCGTGCTTCGCTACAGCATCGGAGGACTCCGTCCCGGGTTGGCGGCGGCGATGGGGGTCGCCATCGGTGGTCTGTTCTGGGCGGCGCTGGTCGCGGTCGGCTTGGCTGCGATCGTCGAGCAATCCGCCACCGCCTACCGCGTCATCAAGATCCTCGGCGGGCTCTACCTGCTGTACCTGGGTGTGCGTGCACTCAGGACCCGGCGCAAGAAGAAGGTCGACGGTGATTCGATCACTCCGGTGGCGGCCTCGGCCCGCTCGGCATTCGGTGCCGGAGTTCTCTCGTGTGCGCTCAATCCGAAGGTCGGGTTGTTCTACCTGGCCGTGGTGCCGCAATTTCTGACCGTCGTGACGTTCGCCGGCGCTATGACACTGGGCATCGTCGAAGTGGTCGTGGCGGCATTGGTCATGGGTGTGTTCGCCGTGGTCGCGTCGCGGGCCGTCGCACTCCTGCGACGGCCCAAGGTGACCGATTGGCTGGACCGCATCAGCGCGGGAATTCTCGCCGCACTCGGCGTCGGGACGGTCGCGTCGTCGATCTAGCGTGAGATGTCGGCACTGGCGTCAGGTGTGGGCACTAGCCGATGTCCCAGCCCCCACGCCTGATACGCAGGATGTAGACGAGCTCGGTGCTGCCGAAAGCTTCGACCGTCGTGAAGCGTTTCGGTTCGGCGTTCTCCGAGGGATTGCGGGCATGGGCTTCCTCGTACAGCTGTGACGCACGTAGGTCGGCAAGCTCCACTCGCGTCCAGAAGTCATCGGACTGCACCGAGTACACGAGCCGCGGTGCACCGTCGGAGACGTGTGCGGCGTCGTCCTCGTCCTCGTCGATGCCAGCGGTGTCCAGATTGCGCTCGAGTTCTTCTTCGATGTCGTCATCGTGCTCGGCATCCGTCCCGATCAGATAGACACCAGGCTGAAGATCCCCGGCCGCCACCGTCATGTACTCGGCGTAGTCGCCGGTGTCGATTCCGTCGGCATCCATGTCTGTACGGTAACCATGTGCTGCTTCGTTCCTTGAATCCACTCGCCGTCGCCCGCGGACACGACATCCCCGACGCCGTGACAATCGGGGATATTTCCCTCTCGCGCGGCGATATTCTCGGCGCCGCGACATCGGTTGCCGAGCGGATCTCGCAGGCTGAGCGGCTCGCTGTGCTGGCGACCCCGTCGGTCAAGACTGTCCTCGCCGTCGTCGGATGCCTCATCGCGGGTGTGACGGTGGTTCCTGTGCCACCGGATGCCGGTGTGGCCGAGGTTGAGCACATCCTGCGTGATTCGGGCGCGCAAGCCTGGCTGGGTGACGCCCCGGAGAACACCGCGGGTCTGCAGGTGCTACCCGTCCGCCAGCACGCGCGGTCGTGGCACAGTTACCCCGATCCGCATCCGTCGTCCATCGCGTTCGTGCTGTACACCTCGGGTACCACCGGTCCGCCGAAGGGCGTGCTGCTCTCACGGCAGGCAATTGCGGCCGGTCTCGACGCGCTTGCGGAGGCCTGGCAGTGGACGTCGAAAGACACGTTGGTGCACGGCCTTCCGCTCTTCCACGTTCACGGGTTGATCCTCGGCATCCTGGGGCCACTTCGGGTGGGGAGCCCAGTGGTTCACACCGGCAAACCCACGCCCGAACGGTATGCCGCTGCGGCAGGAACGCTGTACTTCGGGGTTCCGACGGTGTGGTCGCGCATTGCTGCCGACGAGGACTCGGCGCGAGCACTCTCACATGCGCGTCTGCTTGTCTCCGGCAGTGCTCCGCTGCCGGTTGCTGTGTTCGACAGGCTTCGCGAACTCACCGGGCAGGCGCCGATCGAGCGCTACGGCATGAGCGAAACTCTCATCACGATCAGTACCCGCGCCGACGGTGAACGACGGCCAGGCTCGGTCGGAACGCCGGTGGCAGGCGTCGAAACGCGGTTGTGTGGCGAGTCGGGGGAGATCCTGCCGCACGACGGGGAAACGATCGGTGCACTTCAGGTCAGGGGACCCATGTTGTTCGACGGGTACCTCAACAACCCAGAGGCGACGTCGAAGTCCTTCACCGAGGACGGTTGGTTCGACACCGGAGATGTCGCCCTGATCGAGCCCGACGGCTTTCACCGCATCGTCGGACGGGCATCGACCGATCTCATCAAGACCGGTGGATATCGGGTCGGCGCGGGCGAGATCGAGGCAGTGCTGCTGGCGCATCCCAGTGTCGACGAGGTCGCTGTGGTCGGCCTACCGGATGAGGACCTCGGTCAGCGAATAGTTGCCTTCGTCGTCGGGTCCGGTGTCGAGGAGCGAGTGCTGATCGACCTGGTGGCCTCGGAACTGTCGATGCACAAGCGGCCGCGAGAAGTACGCGTGGTGGACTCCCTACCTCGCAACGCCATGGGCAAGGTGCAGAAGAAGCAGCTGGGCTGAAATCAGGCCAAGGTCCCGAAACCGACTATCGCGGAATCGGACTGGACGTCCACGGTGTGTACGCGGATCTTGCCGAACTCGTTGCCGCCCACTGTCGTAGCGGTGTCACCGTCGACCGCAACGATGATATTGGTGTGTTGGCCGGTCCAGCTGCTGTTGTCGTACAGAACAACGTCTCCGACGCTCGGTTCGTAGCCGGTCGGTTCGAATCTCTCTTGTTGCTGGTAATACTCGGTGAGCGTGTACACGCCGGGGATGCGCCAGCTTCCGGAGTTCGGATTGCTCAGCGGCTGGCCGGCCTCGCGCATGATCCAGCTGACGAAATTGGCACACCACGCTTGTTCGACGCCCTCGGAATAGAAGGTTCCCGGCCGCTGCCGCTCGTGTTCGAGCCTCAGCAGATCGACGACCGTTGCTTGCTCTGCGGTCAAGGTCGAGGTGTCCACCTCGGGGAATGCGGCGGTGTCCCAGGGGAAGTATCGACTCGGAGCGATCCACAGGACCGCGCCGACGATCACGACCACCACCGCAAGAACGCCCGCGATGAGGCGGCCGGTTCGCCGCCGCGGACGGGCGGGGGAGTCGATGCTCATGCCTCGAATGTACCGGCTGGTTCGGTGGGTGCCATTCCACAGGAATTGAACTGGCCACAGTACGTCTGAACTGGCGTCTGACCGCAGATGGTTCGGATTGCGGCGCATCCATCCGGCCTGAATGGGATTTGTCGTCTCCGAACACTGACCTGGTAACGGACTTCTCGGCTGTGCGCAGTCTGAACCGGTGTCAGGTTTCTGTCGGTGGAGTGCTCTACTGTTCTCGGTAATCGAACAAACGTTCGAACATATGTCGAGATCGGAGGTGAACCATCCAGTGAGCATCGACAACGATCTACTCCGCGACCTCGACTTCGAACCCGACCCTATTGCGGGGCTGCTCACCGACACCGTCGCCGCCCACCGCGCCGCCAACGCCGCCCTCGCCGCATCCATCACCGCCGCCGCGCACTTCTACGACACCCGCATCAACGACATCGACCCCAGCACCATCCCCACCCGCCTCGACGTCGAACGCATCACCCACACCTCCGCCATCGCCGAGATCGCAGCCGCTACCACCCGTCCCGCCGGCACCGTGGAAACACACCTGAACATCTGGTGGGGAAGCAGACCCGTCTACCGCGAGATGTTCACCGCCGGCACCATCAGCCTCGAGGTTCTACGCACTATCCGAGACCACACCCTTGGTGCCCCCGCCACCGTCATCGCCGCCCTCGAACCCGACATCATCACCGCCACACGCCACTTCACCCCCACCCGGCTCGGCAAAGAAATCGACGCCATGATCACCGCCCTCGACCCCGAGTTCGACACACGCGCCCGCCGACGCGCCGCCTCCACCACCAAAAAAGTGCGCGTCAGTCACCTCCCACGAGGAATGGCCCGCATGTCAGCGGTCCTCGGCGCCCGCGACGCCGCCGAACTCACCGCCCTCCTCGACACCGAATGCACCCGCGTCTGCGGCCTCGACCCCCGCCCACTCGACACCCGACGCGCCGACGCCTTCACCGCTCTCCTCCGCGGCGGACACCTCACCTGCCTCTGCACACACCCTCACTGCGAGGCCCAACACCCCTACACAGACACAGACACAGACACAGACGAGAACACCGGCGAGCAGAGCAGCGACGACACACCCAGCAACCCGGCCGGAGACGGCAACGACCCAGGCGGAGGCAGTGGCCCAGACGAAGGCAGTGGCCCAGACGAAGGCAGTGGTTCCGGTGGTGAGTCCGGGTCCGGGTCTGCGCCGGGGCACTGCCCATGCGGGCGAGCACTACCGCCGCAGCCCACTTCCTCGGTACCGGACTCCACCCGTTACCCCCATGGAGCCACCGTCACCGCCAGCCGCCCCCTCATCCACATCACCGCCGACCTCGAAACAATCCTCGGCCTGCACAACCGCAACGCCTACCTCCACGGTTACGGACCCCTCGACCCCACCACCCTGCGCACCCTCGCCCGAGACGCCACCTGGCAAATCATCTTCACCACCAGCCGCCGATACCTCGACACCCTCACCGATCTCACCGACCCCGACCCGCCACCGTCAGGATCGACCGTTCACACACCGCAATGCACCTGTACTTGCGGCACCCCACCACGCCCACACACCGACCCCCACCACACCCCCGACCCGTTCGCGGACCTCCTCGCCGCAGCAGCCGCCGAACACGACCGCCACACCGCACACTTGCCCACCCGCATGAGCACACCCACCCGCACACAAACCACTGACGACCGACGCCGAGCAACCCTCACCACCACCGACAACAAAGACGACCCGAACCCCGACGACCCGAACCCCGACGACCCGAAACCCGACACCCCCGACACCGGCAACAACGGGTTCCTCTACGACACCGACCTACTCGCCGACCTCGCAGAACCCGAACCTGCCAGCACCACCCCCGACCTGATCCTCGGGCGCACCCGCCCCCTCTCAGCCGGACACCTACCCGACCCGCCACCGAACCCGCCACGGGCGCCTGCGCCCGCCACCACCGCCGCAGGCCTCGCCGACTACTACCGCGCCGTCGTCGCAGGCGACCCACACCACGATCACGCCGAACACCCCGACGGCCACGGCGGTCATCCGACACCTCCACCCGGAGCCCTCACCTACACCCCCGGCACAGCACTCGCGACGTACATCCGCGCCCAATACCCCACCTGCCGCCACCCCGGCTGCACCATCGCCTCGAGCCGCTGCGACCTCGACCACATCGTCGAATTCGACCATCACAACCCCCACCGCGGCGGCTGGACCATCGCCGCCAACCTCGCTCCCTACTGCCGCACCCACCACAATCTCAAGACCAGCAAACTCTGGAGCACCGAAAAACTGCCCTATGACGTCATCCACACCACCGACCCACACGGCAACCACTACTTCGACCCACCCGAACTATGAGCGCGCACTTGACCTTCGGGCCACACGAACCTCGATGATGAAGAGGTGATTGCAACACAGCGTGCCACGCCAGAATTGATGACGATCGGTGCATTCGCGCGAGCAACAGGTCTGACACCCGGCGCACTGCGGTTCTATTCGGACGGGTCGATATTGGTGCCGGAGAGTACGGACCGATCCTCCGGCTACCGCTACTACTCGAAGGACCAGATCGAGCGGGCCGTGACCATCCGGCGTCTTCGAGAAATCGGCATGTCCCTCGACAAGATCGCAGCGGTCTTGGCCGGTGACCGAACGGCTATCGACCAACACGTCGACAACCTGAAAGCCGATGCTCAGCGGGCTCGAAGCACCGCCGCCGAACTGGATGCATCCCTCCACCCCGAGAAAGGCCACACCATGGTCACCATCAACGGACCCGTTTTCGCCACAGCGGTGGACCAGATACTGACCGCGACCGCGCACCACCGCGACCACCCGATCCTCGCTGGGGTCAATCTCGAACTATCTACCGCAACCATCACATTGACCGCGACCGACCGCTTCCGGTTGTCGACGCGAACACTGTCGATCGAAGCTGATGCTCGATCGACACGGGATGCCGTCGTCGACGGGGATGACCTCCGCACGATTCTTCCGATGGTTCGGCGACATCACCGGCTGCAACTGTCCGTCGGCGAGGCGGGGGTGACCTTCGTCCCGCAGAGCGAGGCGGCGCAGCGCTGCCGTGTCCTTGCCGACTCGTTTCCCGACTACCGTGCCATGCTCGACGGGTTGCCGCCCGTCGTCACCCGGGTGGTCACCTCACGCAACTCGCTGATCCGAGCGCTGGAGGATCATCAGTACGAGTTCTGTACTGTCGCAGTCGAGGCGGGCCGGGTGACGGTAGCCGCGGTGTCCGAACGTGCAGGAGTCGAACTCGCCGCGACCGTCACCGGTCCGGATGTGGAGCTGACTTTCTCGATGACCACGCTCTACCCGGCGCTTGCCTCCGCGGTCGGGCCGGAAGTGATGATCGACATCAGCGCTGCGCATATGCCTGTCGTGATCAGATCCGCCGATGACGGAGATCTCACGACGCTTGCCATGCCTGTGGATCGCGAGGCCATCGGTGTCGAGGGGTAATCGATACACCAGGACAATGGCGGAATGAGTGAATACGACCTGCAGAGGTTCATCGACGCACAAGACCCCGTGTGGTCCTCAGTCCGCGGCGAGTTGAAGGCCGGACGCAAGCAGACACACTGGATGTGGTTCGTGTTCCCTCAGCTCGCCGGTCTCGGTCTCAGTCCAACCGCGCAGCACTTCGCGATTACCGACCTCGGCGAGGCGAAACTGTATCTATCGCACGAGGTTCTGGGACCACGATTGCTGCAAGCGTCGTCTCTGGTGGCAAAGATCGAAGGCAGGAAAGTGGGCGAGATATTCGGGTATCCCGACGACCTGAAGTTGCACTCGTCGATGACTCTGTTCGCCGAAGCCGATCCGCAGAGTGCGGTCTTCGGATCGGTGTTGAAGAAATACTTCGGCGGACGTCCGGACGAAAGAACTCTCGATCTTCTCGGCGACTAGCATCAGGGCATGACGAACGAGATGCTCGGAACTGTGGCCTTCATCCAGGCGACCTGGCACAGCGAGTTGGTCGACCGTGCGCGGCAGGGTTTCGTGTCCGAGTTCGGCTCCGATGTGGACACGTACGAGGTGCCGGGCGCATTCGAAATCCCGTTGCACGCGCAACGACTCGCGCGGACCGGCCGGTACTCGGCGATCGTCGCGGCGGCGCTCGTCGTAGACGGTGGCATCTACCGCCACGAGTTCGTCGAGGCCGCCGTCATCGACGGGTTGATGCGCGTGCAACTGGACACCGATGTGCCGGTGTTCTCGGTCGTGCTCACCCCGCACCACTTCCATGAGCACGCCGATCACAACGAGTTCTTCGCCAATCATCTTCAGAAGAAGGGTGCCGAGGCGGCGCGTGCGGTGACGCAGACTCTGGAGTCCCTGAAGAAGATCGGCTGACCGAACGGCCGGGTCAGTCGTTCGCGTGCAATGCGGCGTTGAGTTCGACGCCGGTTCCCTTCCACGGCACTACCTCGACGGTGCCCGATACGGAGTTGCGACGGAACAGCAGATTGCTCTTGCCGCTGAGCGTGGCAGCTTTGACGACGGTTCCGTCGGGTCCGGTGACCTTGGTGCCCGCGGTGATGTAGAGGCCGGCCTCGAGGACGCAGTCGTCTCCGAGCGAGATGCCGAGGCCCGAGTTGGCGCCGAGCAGGCAACTCTTGCCGACCGAGATGACGTTCTTGCCGCCGCCGGAGAGCGTGCCCATGATCGATGCACCCCCGCCCACATCGGAGCCGTCGCCGACGACGACGCCTGCCGAGATGCGACCTTCGACCATCGAGTTCCCGAGAGTGCCGGCGTTGAAGTTGACGAAGCCCTCATGCATGACGGTGGTGCCGCTCGCGAGATGCGCGCCGAGGCGGACACGGTCGGCGTCGGCGACACGCACACCCGATGGGGCGACGTAGTCGACCATCCTGGGGAACTTGTCGATGCTGTAGACGGTCACCTGTCCGCGGGCCCGCAGACGTGCGCGTACTGTTTCGAACCCGTCCACCGCGGCCGATCCGAAGTTGGTCCACACGACGTTGGCGAGGAAGCCGAACTGGCCGTCCAGATTGACTCCATGCGGCGCAACCAGGCGGTGCGAGAGAAGGTGCAGGCGCAGGTAGACGTCGTGGGCGTCGAGCGGCTTGTCCTCCACGGAGGCGATCGTGGTGCGTACCGCGACGACCTCGACACCGCGGGCGGCGTCGGGGCCGACCAGGTCCGCAAACTCGTCGGGAATGTCGCTGCCCTCGAGGCGCGTGGTGCCGGCCTCGTCGAACTCCCCGAGCTCCGGGCTCGGGAACCAGGTGTCGAGGACGACTCCGTCGGTGGTGATGTTGGCAATTCCGATTGCAGATGCTCCCTGTGCGCTCACAGATATCGAGGATACGGGGCACTGGCAGGAGTGGAGCCAGCGGAATGACCAATCAGGTCAGGAGTGGAGCCAGCGGAATGACCATTACTCTGTTCGGGTGACCTCGTACCCCCCGCTGGATCTGCAAGCCGACCCGATCGATCTGACTGCGGCGTTGGTCGATATTCCGAGCGTGTCGCAGGATGAGTCCGTCATCGCCGATGCCGTCGAGGCCGCGCTACGCGAGCAGACCACGGGATTCGAGATCGTCCGCAACGGCAACGCCGTCCTGGCTCGCACGAATCGAGGGTTGCGCAGTCGGGTGATCCTGGCCGGGCACCTCGATACCGTTCCGATCGCCGACAACGTGCCGAGTCGTCGCGAACGCGAGAGCGCCGAGGGTGATGTCATCCACGGATGCGGCACCGTCGACATGAAGTCGGGAGATGCGGTGTTTCTGCATCTGGCCGCGACTATCGCCGAGCCGGCGCACGATATGACGTTGGTGTTCTACGACTGCGAGGAGATCGAAGCGACGAAGAATGGGCTCGGTCGGATCGAACGTGAGCTGCCGCAATGGTTGCAGGCGGACGTCGCGATTCTAGGGGAGCCCACCGGGGGATTCATCGAGGCTGGGTGTCAGGGCACCTTGCGAGTGCGGTTGACGGCAGGCGGTACGCGGGCGCACAGTGCGCGGTCGTGGTTGGGCGATAACGCTATTCACAAGTTCGGTGCTGTGCTGAACCGCCTTGCGAGCTATCAGGCCAGGGACGTCGATATCGACGGCTGCGTCTATCGCGAGGGGCTCCAGGCAGTGCGGATCGCAGGTGGCGTCGCAGGCAATGTTGTCCCCGATGTAGCCGAGCTGGACGTCAACTTCCGTTTCGCGCCGGATCGGAGCGTCGAGCAGGCTCTCGACCATGTGCGCGAGGTCGTCGACGGTCTCGATCTGGGCTTCGAAATCACCGACGCATCGGCCGGGGCGCTACCGGGACTTCATGCCCCTGCAGCAGCAGCGCTGATCGACGCCGCAGGCGGCGATGTCCGCGCCAAGTACGGATGGACCGATGTCTCCCGTTTCTCGGCGCTCGGAATTCCTGCGGTGAACTATGGCCCCGGTGATCCGAACCTCGCCCATAAGCGGGACGAGCGGGTGCCGACGGCGCAGATCACCGACGTCACCCGCGTCCTTCGGGGCTATCTCACCGCCGGATAGCCTGTCCGCATGGACCAGCAGAACGCAGACGCGCTGAGCAACTCCGAGCGGCGAAAAGGCCCGGTGGTTCTGCGCCGAGGACGCAATACCGAGACTTCGACTTCGGATCAGCGGCTGCTCGATCGGCGTGGCACGGGAAACTGGATCCACAGCGATCCGTGGCGTGTCATGCGTATCCAGAGTGAGTTCGTCGAAGGTTTCGGCGCCCTGGCCGAGGTACCCAAGGCAGTTACCGTGTTCGGTTCGGCCCGCACGCCGCGGGATCACGTGGAGTACGAGCGGGCACGCAACCTGGGGGCGGCGCTTGCAGAGGCGGGCTTCGCGGTCATCACCGGTGGCGGTCCAGGCGTCATGGAGGGCGCCAATCGCGGCGCGTGCGATGCGGGCGGATATTCCATCGGCCTCGGCATCGAGTTGCCGTTCGAGCAAGGGCTCAACGAGTGGGTCGATCTGGGCATCGACTTCCGATATTTCTTCGTCCGCAAGACGATGTTCGTGAAGTATGCGCAGGCATTCGTCTGCCTGCCGGGTGGATTCGGCACGCTGGACGAGTTGTTCGAGGCCCTCACGTTGGTGCAGACCGGCAAGGTGACGCGTTTTCCCATCGTTCTTCTGGGCACCGACTACTGGTCCGGTCTCATCGAGTGGATCAAGAACACCCTCGTGACCGAGGGCAAGGTATCGCACAAAGATCTCGAGTTGATCCATTGCACCGACAGTGTCGACGAGGCCGTCCGCATCGTTGTGGACACGACGGGGGAAATTCTGTGAGTTGGAGTGTCTGTGTCTATTGCGCGTCCGGGCCGGTGGACGAGCAGTTCATCGAGCTGGCCCGTGAACTCGGCACTGCGGTCGCGGGCCGTGGTTGGCAGTTGGTGTCCGGCGGCGGCAACGTGTCGATGATGGGCGCCGTCGCCGAGTCGGCCCGCGCCGCGGGCGGCCGTACCGTCGGGGTCATTCCGAAGGCGCTCGTGCATCGGGAGGTCGCCGACGTCGACGCCGACGAGTTGATCGTCACCGACACCATGCGTGAGCGAAAGAGAATCATGGAGGACCGCGCCGACGCGTTCATCACGTTGCCGGGCGGTATCGGCACCCTGGAAGAGTTGTTCGAGACGTGGACGGCGGGGTATCTGGGGATGCACGCCAAACCTGTGGTTCTGCTCGATCCGGTGCACCATTTCGATGGTTTGTTGAACTGGGTCGACGGTCTCGCTTCGACCGGTTTCGTCCAGCAGAGAGCGCTCGACACCCTGGTCAGGGTGGACAGCGTGGAAGCGGCGCTCGACGCCTGTTCGCCGCAGGTTACTCTGGAGTAGGGTAACTAATCTCACATCGCACATAAGGGGAGCTCATGGCTGTCGATGCCCGTCAGAAAATTGGAGTGGCCGATCTCGCGGTCGCGTTGCCGAAAATGGTGACGGAGTTGCCGAGTCTGCTGAAGGGTCTTGCTGGTTTCACTCGCAAACCCGATCACAAGGCCTCGATCGGTCAGGTGTTCCAGGACGCGGCAGCAAAGAACGGTAGCCATCCCTTCGTACGTTTCGAAGGCGAATCGACCTCGTACGCCGATGCCAATGCACTGGTCAACCAGTATGCGAACGTGTTCACCGAACGCGGTGTCCAGCGCGGCGACGTCGTCGGTGTGCTCAGCAAGAATCGTCCGGAGGCGTTGTTCGCTGCCCTGGCCGCGGTGAAGTTGGGCGCGGTCGCCGGAATGCTCAACTACAACCAGCGTGGCGACGTCCTCGAGCACAGCCTCGGCATCCTCGATGCCAAGGTTCTGGTGCTCGACGAGAACGCGCGTGAGGCGCTGGATTCGCTCGACTCGGAGCCGAAGGTCGGGTCGGTGTTGCCGATGAAGGAGCTGGCCGAGCTGGCGAGCAAGGCCGACACGGCCAATCCGTCCGTGACCGCCGAGATCCAGGCCAAGGAGAAGGCGTTCTACATCTTCACCTCGGGCACCACCGGTATGCCCAAGGCCAGCTTGATGAGCCACTTCCGCTGGCTCAAGTCGATGTCCGGCCTGGGTAACATGGGCGTTCGCCTGCGCAGTGACGACGTCATCTACTGCTGCCTATCGCTCTATCACAACAACGCCCTGACGGTGACGCTGTCGTCCGTGCTCGCAGGCGGTGCCACCATGGCCATCGGCAAGCAGTTCTCGGTCAGCAGGTTCTGGGACGACATCGCGATCAACAAGGCAACCGCCTTCACCTACATCGGTGAGCTGTGCCGCTACCTGCTGACGCAGCCGGAGAAGCCCACCGATCGCGACAACACGGTCAAGCTCGTGGTCGGCAACGGACTTCGTCCAGAGATCTGGGAAGAGTTCACCGAGCGCTTCGGTATCTCTCGGGTCGCGGAGTTCTACGGCGCCAGCGAGTGCAACATCGCGTTCGTCAACGCGCTCAACGTGAAGAAGACCGCGGGCGTGTGCCCGCTGCCGTACGCAGTCGTCGAGTACGACGACGAAAGCGGCAAGGCCAAGCGTGGCTCCGACGGCAAGCTGTCGAAGGTCGCCACCGGCGAGGTCGGTCTGCTGCTGTCCAAGGTCACCGCCCGTGCACCGTTCGACGGGTACTCCGACGACGAGGCCACGGAGAAGAAGCTCGTCCGTGACGGCTTCAAGTCCGGCGATGCCTGGTTCGATACCGGCGACCTCGTCCTCAAGCAGGGCTGGCTGCACGTCGCATTCGTCGACCGACTCGGCGACACCTTCCGATGGAAGGGTGAGAACGTCGCGACCACCCAGGTGGAAGGCGCGCTCGGCGGACACGGTTCCGTCGACGGCGCCGTCGTCTACGGAGTCGACATCGAGGGCACCGACGGCAAGGCCGGTATGGCCGCGGTGACGCTCCGCGACGGCCACACCTTCGACGGCCAGGCACTCGCCGAACATCTGTACGACAAGCTGCCGACCTACGCGGTCCCGCTGTTCGTCCGCATCGTCGAAAGCCTCGAGCAGACCTCGACGTTCAAGAAGCAGAAAGTCGAACTGCGCAAACTCGGATACAGCGACGACTCGAACAGCGAGCTTTATGTGTTGCGCGGCAAGTCCCATGGTTACGACAAGGCCTACGAGGGATTCGTCGACGAGGTGGCCGCAGGTAAGGCACCACGTCACTGACAGCGTGTAACCATGAATGTATGAGCACCCTCTGCGGTAAGCCGGTGGCCGGCGACCGTGCCCTCGTCATGGCGATCGTCAACCGCACTCCCGACTCGTTCTACGACGGGGGTGTGAACTTCGCCGACGACGCCGCAATGGCGACGGTTCATCGGGCGGTCGCAGAGGGTGCCGACATGGTCGACATCGGGGGAGTCAAAGCAGGACCGGGTGTGCTCGTCGACGCGGCGGAGGAGATCCGCCGCGTCGTTCCGTTCGTGGAGGCGATCAGAGTTGCCTACCCGGACCTGCTCATCAGCGTGGACACCTGGCGCAGCGAAGTCGCTCGCCTCGCGGTCGGGGTGGGCGCCGATCTGATCAACGACACCTGGGCCGGCGCCGATCCCGATCTCGTCGGTGTCGCGGCCGAGGAAGGCGTCGGAATCGTCTGTTCGCACACCGGTGGCGCAACGCCCAGGACTCGGCCGCATCGAGTTCGGTACACCGATGTCGTCGCCGATGTAGTGGCGGAAGTGACCGCGGCGGCCGAGAAAGCAGTCGCAGCCGGCGTCCGTACGGACTCGATTCTCATCGATCCGACTCACGATTTCGGCAAAAACACCTATCACGGGCTCGAGTTGTTGCGTCGCGTGGACGTTCTTGTAAACACCGGGTGGCCAGTGCTCATGGCGCTGAGCAACAAGGACTTTATCGGGGAGACTCTAGGGGTGGAACTGGCCGACCGGTTGGAGGGAACATTGGCAGCGACAGCATTGGCCGCAGCAGGCGGCGCCCGAATGTTCCGGGTGCACGAGGTGGCGTCGACCAGAAGAGTCGTGGACATGGTGGCGGCGATACAGGGGACGAGGTTGCCGAGGCGAACCACAAGGGGGCTCGCATGACACTCGCCGACCGAACATCAGTGATGCAATCCTGGGCGGATTCGAATCGTTGGGACGAACCGTCGTGGTCGCTCGCGGAACTCGAAGCCGCAAGAGCCGGCCGCACCGTCTCTGTGGTTCTGCCCGCGCTCAACGAAGAAGAAACCGTCGCGGCCGTGGTGGACACCATCCACCCCCTGTTGGGCGGACTCGTGGACGAGCTCATCGTGCTCGATTCCGGATCCACCGACGCCACTGCCGAGCGGGCGACGGCCGCCGGCGCACGCGTCATCAGCCGGGAGGAAGCGATCCCGGGTCTCGATCCGGTGGCAGGCAAGGGCGAGGTGCTGTGGCGCGCCGTCGCGGCCTCGACGGGCGATCTCATCGCCTTCGTCGATTCGGATCTGATCAATCCCGATCCGGCGTTCGTGCCGAAGCTGCTCGGGCCTCTGCTGATGGGTGACGGCATCCATCTGGTGAAGGGCTATTACCGTCGCCCGCTGCGGACAAGTGGTAGCGAGGACGCCAACGGCGGAGGGCGTGTCACCGAGCTGGTCGCGCGTCCCATGCTCGCGGCGATGCGACCGGAGTTGACGGGCGTCATCCAGCCGCTCGGAGGGGAGTACGCGGGTACGCGAGAGCTCTTGTCCGCAGTTCCTTTCGCGCCGGGATACGGCGTGGAGATCGGGCTGTTGCTCGACACCTACGACCGGCTCGGGCTCAGCGCTATCGGCCAGGTGAATCTGGGCGTGCGCAAGCATCGCAATCGCCCGCTCGTCGAGCTGGGGGCGATGAGCCGTCAGATCGTCGGGACCATGCTCAATCGTTGCGGGATGGTCGACTCGGGCGCCGGGTTGACGCAGTTCCGGGTCGACGGCGACTCGTTCGTCTCGTTCTCGACGGAGGTCTCACTCACCGACCGCCCCGCGATAGACAGCTTGCGTATGTGACGGGCAGGGCTGCGTGAGATCATCGTGCCATGCTGACGCTTCTGCTGTACGTCATCATCATCGCGGTCATCGCAGCCCTGCTCTTCTTCGTGGCAAGTGCTGTGTTCGGACGCGGTGAAGAATTGGCGCCGCTCCCGGACGGCACGACGGCGACGGTACTGCCCGCCGAGGGCGTGACCGGAGACGACGTGAAAATGCTTCGCTTCCAGCAGAGTCTGCGTGGTTACAACCAGAGCGAGGTCGATTGGGCGCTCGACCGACTGGGTGCCGAAATCGACCTGCTCCGATCACGGCTCGCGGCCGTGGACGGCCCGGGCAATTTCGAGGAACTGGGCGCGCACGGCAAGCATGGCCGCGCCGAGGAAAGCGACGACTGAGCAGTGACAGCTGTTGCGGGCCCGGACGGCAGGCCTCGCTGCCCGTGGGGTGCCGTCCCGGACGATCTCTACCGCGAGTACCACGACACCGAATGGGGACGGCCCGTCCACGGCAGAGACGCCCTCTACGAGCGGCTGAGTCTCGAGGCGTTTCAATCGGGGCTCTCGTGGATCACGATTCTCCGTAAGCGGGAGGACTTTCGGGCGGCGTTCGCCGGGTTCGACCCCGAGAAAGTGGCCCGGTTCGGTGAAGCCGATATCGAGCGCCTCATGAACGACGCCTCGATCGTGCGCAACAGGGCGAAAATCGAAGCCGCGGTCGGGAACGCTCGCGTCATCGTAGAACTGGATGAACCGGGCCTCGACGCCCTGCTCTGGTCTTTCGCCCCCACGCCCCGTGCGCGCAGGCTGCATGAGACCGCCGAGGTCCCCGCAATTACCGCGGAATCGACGGCGATGGCGAGAGAGCTCAGGCGTCGGGGGCTGCGCTTCGTCGGGCCCACCACGGCCTACGCGTTGATGCAGGCCACCGGAATGGTCGACGATCACCTGTCGGGTTGTCTCGTCGAGCCTACGAATACCGACTCCAGTTCCCGGTATGAGCGGCGATAGGGAAGAATAGACGGGAGAACATTTCTCGCCGCGGGCGAGAGCATCAAATTTTGCCGACGCGCTCGAGCTGGTGGCGCAGATCTGGAGGGAGCAGAGGATGGCGGCGATGAAGCCCCGGACCGGTGACGGTCCCCTCGAAGCAACCAAAGAAGGACGAGGGATCGTCATGAGAGTACCGCTCGAAGGCGGTGGGCGCCTCGTCGTCGAACTCACCCCTGACGAGGCGGCTGCCCTCGGTGAAGAGTTGAAGGGCGTCACCGGTTAACTGCTTGTTATTCGACGCCGAGCCCCGCTTGCCGAACCGGCAGGCGGGGCTTTGTGATGTGGACAGTCGTGATGTGGTGAGTCGATGCTCTCCGATGTGATGGATCTGCTGGCTTGCCCGCACTGCGGCGCCGATCTGGACACCGAGGACGGCGCCGTGCTGTGCGACCGGGGCCATACCTTCGACGTGGCGAGGCAGGGTTACGTCAGCTTGTTGCCGGGCAGCGCGGGAAAGATCACCGGGGATTCTGCTGAGATGCTGGCCGCGCGGGTTCGTTTCCTCGACGGGCACCATTTCGATCCGATTGTCGACGCGGTGGTTGCGGCAGTGGGGAAGTGCGGGAGCATTCTCGAGGTCGGCGCCGGAACCGGTCACTATCTCGCCGCTGTCCTCGAGCACACCGGTGGACGCGGGATCGGCGTCGACGTGTCCAAGGCTGCGGCCAGACGGATCGCCCGCGCGCATCCACGGGTCGGTGCGGTCGTCGCCGATGTCTGGCACGGGCTGCCGGTGCGGTCGGGTGTGCTGGACACAGTCACGTGTGTGTTCTCCCCACGCAATGCGGCCGAGCTGCACCGCGTTCTCGCGCCCCGCGGCACACTCGTCGTCGTGACTCCCACCGAACGTCACCAACGGGAGCTGATCGGCCCGCTCGGACTCATCGGCGTCGACGAGGACAAGGCTCGGCGGCTCGGCGATACGCTGTCCGGCCGATTCGAATCGGTTACCAAGAGCGTGCTCGAGTTTCCGATGTTGCTCACGCACGCCGACGCCCGGAACATCGTCGAGATGGGGCCGTCGGCGCGGCACACCACCGACGCCGCGAGAGACACCGCCATCGGAGATCTGCCGGACCGCGTCGAGGTCACCGCGTCGGTGACAGTCGGGATCTACCGCGCGGTGTGACCGCGGGCGGCGAGCGCAGCCCGGTAGACCTCCATGGTCTGGTGTGCGATGGCCGTCCACGAGAATTCGGCGACGGCCCGCGCCCTGCCGGCCGTGCCCATCGCGCTCGCGGTGTCCGGGTCGAGGGCGACCTCGTTGACCGTGTCCGCGAGGGCGCGTTCGAAAACCTGTGGCTCGTACGAGTTGTAGTGCACGAGCCGGCCCGTCACACCGTCGACGACCACCTCGGGAATTCCGCCGACATCGGATGCGACCACGGCGGTGTCGGTGGCCATGGCCTCGAGGTTGACGATCCCGAGCGGTTCGTACACCGACGGGCATACGAACACTCGTGCTGCCGACAGAATCTCGCGAACCTTTTCGGTAGGCAGCATGTCTCGAACCCAGAACACACCGGAACGTTGCCGAGCCAGTTCGGCGACCGCGCGCTCCGTTTCCGCAGCGATCTCCGGTGTGTCCGGCGCGCCCGCGCAGAGGACCAGCTGAATCGACGGATCGAAGTGATGGGCCGCCGCGATCAGGTGGCCCACGCCCTTCTGCCTGGTGATGCGTCCGACGAACGCGACCATCGGTCTGCTCGGATCGACGCCGATCTCTGCCAGCGCGGAATCCGACGGATCGGCCGCCGGGCCGGGGTGCCATTTCGCGGTGTCGATTCCGTTGCGCACCACGTGAACTCGACTTGGATCGAGGCGCGGATATGCGTCCAGGACATCCTTCGCCATGCCTTCGCTCACCGCGATGACGGCGTCTGCGTATTCGACGGCGTTCTTCTCCGACCATGACGAGATGCGGTATCCACCGCCCAGTTGCTCGGCTTTCCACGGCCGCCGGGGCTCGAGCGAGTGCGCCGTGAGAATGTGCGGGACGCCGTACAGCTCGGCCGCGAGATGCCCGGCAAGGCCGGTGTACCAAGTGTGCGAGTGCACGACATCGGCCCCGGCTGCAGCAGCAGCCATCCGCAACTCCGCGGAGAGCGTCGTCAACGCGGGGTTCGCGCCCGCCAAGGCTGGATCCGGGTCATGGACCTGCGCCGTATCCCTGGGAGCGCCCATGCAATGGATGTCCACCTCGCACAGTGCATTCAATTGGGTTGCAAGTTCAGTGACGTGCACACCCGCCCCGCCGTAGACCTCAGGCGGATATTCCCTCGTCATCATTGCCACGCGCACAGCTGTCAACCTACATTCCTTCGCCGAAGCGCGTGTACTGCTAGCAAGGTTCATCCGGTGCGGATAGGTTGGGCACGTGAGGACACAACCGCACGTACTCGGAATCGTGCTTGCCGGGGGTGAAGGTAAACGCCTTTATCCTATGACCGCGGACCGAGCCAAGCCGGCCGTCCCGTTCGGCGGCGCCTACCGACTCATCGACTTCGTTCTGAGCAACCTCGTCAACGCCGGCTATCTCCGGATCTGCGTGCTGACCCAGTACAAATCGCATTCGTTGGACCGACACATCTCGCAGACCTGGCGCCTGTCCGGTTTCGCGGGGGAGTACATCACTCCGGTGCCGGCTCAACAGCGACTCGGTCCGCGCTGGTACACGGGAAGCGCCGACGCGATCTTCCAGTCACTCAACCTCGTCTACGACGAAGACCCCGAATACATCGTGGTCTTCGGAGCCGACCACGTGTATCGGATGGATCCGGAGCAGATGGTGCAGCAGCACATCGATTCCGGCGCCGGTGTCACCGTGGCAGGTATCCGGGTGCCGCGGAGCGAGGCATTCGCGTTCGGCTGCATCGACAGCGACGCGAACGGCAAGATCACCCAGTTTCTGGAGAAGCCCGCACAGCCGCCGGGCACCCCGGACGACCCCAACGTCACCTTCGCGTCGATGGGCAACTACGTGTTCACGACGAAGGTTCTGCTCGACGCCATCAAGGCCGATGCAGAGAACTCGGACTCCGATCACGACATGGGCGGCGACATCATTCCCGCGCTCGTCGAGGCGGGTGTCGCGTCGGTGTACGACTTCAACGACAATGTGGTGCCCGGTGCCACCGAACGCGATCGCGGTTACTGGCGTGACGTGGGCACCATCGACGCGTTCTACGACGCGCACATGGATCTCGTATCGGTGCACCCGATCTTCAACCTCTACAACCGTCGGTGGCCGATCCGTGGTGCGGCCGAGAATCTACCGCCCGCGAAGTTCGTTCAGGGCGGACTCGCCCAGGAATCGGTCGTCGGTGCCGGGTGCATTCTGTCGGGCGCGACGGTGCGCAATTCGGTGCTTTCGTCGAATGTGATCATCGACAGCGGCGCCACCGTCGAGGGCAGTGTCCTGATGCCGGGCGTCAAGATCGGTAAGGGTGCCGTCGTGCGACGGGCGATCCTCGACAAGAACGTCGTCGTCGGTGACGGCGAGATCGTCGGCGTCGATCTCGAGCGCGACAAGGAACGATTCAACGTCTCTGCCGGAGGCGTTGTGTCCGTGGGTAAGGGCGTCTGGATCTGACCGCGCTACGTTCGCGAGGCGCAGATCAGGCCGTCTCCGAGTGGAAGCAGAACCGTCGTGAGGCGCTCGTCCTCGGCGATCGCGCGGGCGGCCGCACGCACGGCCACGGTGGTGGCGTCGCGCTGAGCAGCATCGGGTACACGGCCACCGAGTAGGGCGTTGTGCAGCACGAGAACCCCGCCGGGCCGGAGGAGTCGGACGCTCTCCTGGACGAAATGCACGTGGTCGACAGGGCTCGCATCGATGAACACCAGGTCGTAGGTATCGTCGGCGAGCCGGGGGAGTACGTCGAGGGCCCAGCCGTTGATCAACCGCGTCCGGGACGGCGGTACGCCGCCGGCTCGGAAAGCTTCCTTCGCGGCGCGTTGGTGCTCCGGTTCGGTATCGATGGTGGTCAGCACGCCGTCATCACGCATGCCGTCGAGTAGCCACAGCCCACTGATTCCGGCGCCGGTACCGATTTCGACGACGGTTTTCGCACCCAGCATCTGGGTGAAGATGCTCAGAATCGCCCCGACGGATGGTGGCACGGGAGCTGCTCCGAGATCCTCCGCGCGTTCTCGCGCCGAAACGAGCACCTCGTCCTCCTGGACGGAGTCTTCGGCGTAGGCGAGCAGTTTCTCGGCGTTTGTCGGCACTGAACGAGGTTATCGCGGCAGGAGCGGAGCCTGCGGAGCGACTCGGGTTGCAGGAGCGGAGCCTGCGGAGCGACTCGGGTTGCAGGAGCGGAGCCTGCGGAGTGACCGGAGGAAACGGTCTTGCACATTCTCAGCAGCACCTCAGGTTATTCATACTTCCGCCACACGCGGGTGCGAGAGGCTTCAGGGGATCGCTTGATCGACGAGCAACACGACGGGAACATCTCGGGCGGTGCCTGGTGTTGAACAGGACAGCTTCGAGCGGCACCAGTCCGTGTTCCTGAGCAGGAGGATCCGACCATCTACAAGTTCAACGCCGATCGTGCTGCGAATACGGGTCTCCCCGTTGTCGCGGGTCACGACGCCGTTCTCACACCTACATCGGCCCCGGCAGGAGAGGCCCCGGTAGAAGATCTGAGCGGCACTGCGGTATTCGACGCCACGGGCGAGGAGTCGTCCATGCCGTCC
The DNA here is from genome assembly GCF_020889545.1 of Rhodococcus sp. I2R. Taxonomy (NCBI): domain Bacteria; kingdom Bacillati; phylum Actinomycetota; class Actinomycetes; order Mycobacteriales; family Nocardiaceae; genus Rhodococcus; species Rhodococcus sp. I2R. Next base: position 80,156 of record NZ_JAHUTG010000010.1, on the reverse strand, counting down.
TGGGATGAACTCGTCCGCGAACACGGCGACCGCGTCTACCGCCTCGCCTACCGGCTTTCCGGCAACGCTCAGGACGCCGAGGACCTCACGCAGGACACATTCATCCGTGTCTTCCGGTCGCTGTCGAATTACCAGCCGGGCACGTTCGAAGGCTGGCTGCATCGCATCACGACCAATCTCTTTCTCGACATGGTGCGTCGCCGCAATCGCATCCGCATGGAAGCGCTTCCCGAGGACTACGATCGCGTCCCGTCCGAGACGCCCGATCCCGAGCAGATCTACCACGACGCGCGACTCGACCCCGATCTTCAGTCCGCCCTCGACTCGCTGGCGCCGGAGTTTCGCGCCGCGATCGTGCTCTGCGACATAGAAGGTCTGTCCTACGAGGAAATCGGTGCAACACTGGGAGTCAAGCTCGGAACGGTGCGTAGTCGCATTCACCGGGGCCGCGCGGCGCTACGCGAGTACCTTCGAGCAAGCGGGAAGGTCGATTCGGGTTACGCACGTGCACAGTAGCTACCAGGAGGGTTGGATGACGCAGGCGCCTGAGCCACGGCGATTCAACTCGACGGAGCATCTCGCGAGCGAAGCCGTCGCTGCCTTCGCCGACGGCGAACTGCGGATGGCTGCCTACCTGCGCGCCGCTCGGCACATCGCCGAGTGCCCGGAATGCGCCGCTGAGGTGGACGCCCAGCAGCAGGCGCGTAATGCGCTCAAAGAGTCCGGCGAGGTGTCGATGCCGCACTCGCTTCTCGGACTCCTCAGTCAGATTCCCCTGTGCGAACCCGCTGAGTCTAAGCACGACGTCGAACGCCGGCGCCGCGTGATCATGACCTCTGTCGTCAGCCTTCGCAGACGCCGCCGCTGAGCGGAGTCTGTGTAACGTAAGTCGCTGTGACCGACGTGAGCGAGGGGTACCGGGAACGCGTGAGTACAACCACAGATCCAGACGCACCGCGGCTTCCGCCGCGGCCCGTCTTCCGTCCGGCCGTCGATCCGGCCTCGGCAGCGGCATTCGGACGCCCGAGCGACGTCGAAGGGTCCTTCACTCCGGTCGGTGCGCGTCGGACGCCATCGCCGAACATCACCTCCCGCGCACCCGATCCAGTCCTCGCCGAGGCCTTCGGTCGCCCTGCCGACGCCCTCGATTCACTTCAGCGTGACCCGGACGTGCCGACCGGTCCACCTCCGCCCGAACCGGAGCCCGAGGACCCATGGCGCGATCCACATTCGCCCGTGCATCTGGGCGCGGCTGCCGCCGAAACTCCCGAACCGGAGCCGACGCCGGAGGGCCCGAAGCTCGGGGTGCGCGAGGTCCTGTTCGGCGAGCGCGTTGCGCCGAAAGCGCTGATCGTGCTCGGCGCCGTGGCTTTGGCGATCGGACTGGTCGGCGGACTCATCGGGCGCGAGACGGCCGAGGTAACCGGAGCTCTGACCAGCCAAAAGGTCAACCTCACGCAGTCGGGCGGCGGGGATCTGCCGCTGGGGCAGGTGGCTCGGGTGGCTGACGCCGTGCTGCCGTCCGTGGTGTCCATCCAGGTCACGCTCGGCGACAACGCCGGCACTGGCTCCGGCGTCGTCATCGCAGGTGAGGGCTACATCGTCACCAACAATCACGTCATCTCCATGGCAGCGGACTCCGATCGCGCCACTCTTCGGGTGACTTTCTCCGACGGCACCAAGGTGCCGGCCGAGATCGTCGGACGCGATATCAAGACCGACCTCGCCGTGCTCAAGACCGACGTCGGAAACCTCACCGTCGCCCAACTCGGAAGCTCCGCCGACGTGCAAGTCGGTGAGGATGTCGTCGCCGTCGGATCACCGCTCGGCCTGAGCAAGACGGTCACCCGAGGCATCGTCAGCGCGCTCGATCGCCCGGTCCGATTGTCGGGCGAGGGCACCGACACCGACGCGGTCATCGACGCCGTCCAGACCGATGCCGCAATCAACCCTGGTAACTCCGGTGGCCCCCTCATCGATGCCGAGGGCCGTGTGATCGGCATCAACTCGGCCATCCGCAGCGAGAGCGGCGGATCCGTCGGACTCGGCTTCGCCATCCCGATCGACGATGTCACCGAGGTCGCGCAGTCCCTGATAGCCACCGGGCAGATGAGTCACCCGGACATCGGCGTCAATGCTCGCTCGGTCATCAATGACGCCACCTCGGGCGCCGAAGTCGCCAATGTGCGATCCGGTGGACCGGCTCAGCAGGCCGGCATCGTCGAAGGTGACGTCATCACCAGGGTGGGAGATCGGACGGTCGGTGACGCCGACGAACTCGTCGTCGCGGTCCAGTCGAGCGAGATCGGTGAGGAAACGCCCGTGCAGCTGGTACGTGCCGGACGACTCGTCGACCTCACCGTCACACCGGTCTCGGATTGAACAGTGAGCGAACGCATGGCAAGTTCCCGGCTTTCCGACGTAGGCTGAGGTCGTGTTCGGCAACATCGGCTGGGGAGAGCTCGTCATTCTCCTGATAGCAGCACTCGTCATCCTCGGTCCTGACCGGCTTCCCGGCGCCATCTCCTGGGTCACCCAGTCGATCCGTCAGGTCAAGGAGTACGCCAACGGCGCCAGTCAGCAGCTCAAGGATGAGCTCGGGACCGACTTCGAAGACTTTCGGAAGCCGCTCTCCGATCTCAATCAGCTGCGCGGGATGACTCCGCGCGCGGTCATCACCAAACATCTCCTCGACGGCGACGACTCCATCTTCACCGGCAACTTCGACTCGAAGCCGACCGGCAACGGGTCGAACACGCCCACCAAGTCTCAGGGCGCCAAGCCCTCGCTGGACAAGTCACCCTCGCAGAAGCTCTCGGCCGGGCAGGCCCCGCCGATCGACTCGGACGCGACCTAACCGGCTTCGAGGCGCGACTGACGCTAGCTGCGAGTCGTATCGATACTCAGCGACATGCCGACGAGGCCACGTTCGCGTACCGCGAGCTTCTGGGCCACGGATTCGAGCGCCTGGGCGGCCGGGGTTTCCGGCCTCGAGAGGACGATAGGGGTGCCGTCGTCGCCACCTTCGCGAACTGCGGTGTCGAGGGGAATCTGACCCAGTAGCGGAACCTTGGCGCCCACCGCGGTGGTGAGGCGATCCGAGACGTCCTGACCGCCGCCGGACCCGAAGATGTCCATGCGTGTGCCGTCGGGGAGTTCGAGCCAGGACATGTTTTCCACGACGCCGGCGATGCGCTGGCGTGTTTGCAGCGCGATGGCACCGGCGCGTTCGGCCACCTCGGCGGCTGCTTGCTGCGGCGTGGTGACGACGAGAATCTCGGCTCCCGGGATGAGCTGTGCGACCGAGATCGCGATGTCGCCGGTGCCGGGTGGGAGGTCCAGCAGCAGCACGTCGAGGTCGCCCCAGAAGACGTCCGCGAGGAACTGCTGGAGCGCGCGGTGCAGCATCGGTCCGCGCCAGACGACGGGGGTGTTGCCGGAGGTGAACTGCGCGATGGAGATGAACTTCACACCGTGCGCCTGCGGCGGCATGATCATCTTCTCGACCTGAGTGGGCTTTGCGTCGTTGCCGAGCATCCGCGGAACGGAGTGTCCGTAGATGTCGGCGTCGAGCACGCCCACCGACAGTCCGCGCTTGGCCAGGGATACAGCGAGGTTGACCGTCACGGACGATTTTCCGACACCGCCCTTGCCCGACGCGACCGCGTACACGCGGGTCAGCGATCCCGGCTGCGCGAAGGGGATGATCGGTTCTGCCGAGTCGCCGCGCAGCGACTTGCGGAGTTCGGTGCGCTGTTCGTCGTTCATGACATCGAGTTCGACATCGATGGTGCCGACGCCCGGGACGTCGGCGACCGCTTGGGTGACGCGGTCGCTGATCTCTGCCTTCATCGGACAGCCAGCGGTGGTGAGATAGATGCCGACGCCGACAGCGCCGCCGTCGCCGATCGTGATGCTCTTGACCATGCCGAGATCGGTGATCGGTTTACGGATTTCCGGATCGATGACCTTGTTGAGTGCGCTTCGAACGTCGGATTCCGTCAGTACTGCCATGTGTCCATGGTAGATGCAGGCCGAAACGGTCAGTGGATACGGGGGAGCTGATCGGAGGAGGGCACGATGCCGGTGGCGTAGCCGGTGGACCAGGCGAGGACGTTGGCGACGTAGGCCATCGAGTTGTTGTATCGCAGGATGGCTTTGGTGCTCTGGGCGAGGTCGCGCAGGTTCAGGTCGCCGTCGCACAGGTACTGGCCCGTCGCGAGAGCTGCGTCGTACAGATTCTGCGGGTCGGAGACGCCGTCGCCGTTGCCATCTGCTTTGTAGCGATTCCAGGTTTCGGGGAGGAACTGCATGGGTCCGACGGCGCGGTCGAAGTTGGCGTCACCGTCGAGTGCGCCGCCATCGGTGTCGGCGATGACGTTGTTGCCCGCCAGGGTGCCGTCGAGCCGGGGGCCGAGGATGGGCTCGAGCAGCTGGCCGAGTTGGTCGGCCTTGCCGTCGTTGGCGTGGGTGGATTCGACGCGGCCGATGCCGGCGATGAGGGTCCATTCGATTCCGCAGCCCGGCGTGGTGGTGGCGAGGATGTTCGCTGCGTTCTTGTAAGCGCTGACGTTGACGGTGGGAACGCCGAGAGGGCTTGCTACCGCACTGGTGGGGAGTTCCGGTGTGGGCGGTGCCTCGGGTGCGGCAGCAGGCACCGGAGCTGCCTGCGGTACCGGCGCCTCTGCTTCGGCGACGGACTGTGAATCGGTCTTCTCGGCGATGGGCTCGGGTGTCTCGATCGTCGAGGCGGACTGTGTCGTGCTGTCGGCGACCATGAAGGGGATGTACTCGGTGGCGTCCGCGTTGGTCGCTGCCGTGATGAGCCCCGCGGGAACGAGGCCTGTCAAGGCGATCACCGAAGTCCGACGGATACTGGAATTCGATGCTTTTCTGTGACGTCCCACGCGTGCAATACCTCCTGTTGCGCTCCGAATTCCGGAGGCCGTGCTCATGAACGCACACGAGGCTACCTGATTTGAGACACTTCTGTTACCACGCTGTTATCTAGCGGCGTGTTTGGGCAGCAGTTCTACAGCCCGGAGTCCTCTTCGGTGATCGGGGCTGGGTCGGAGATCGGCGCCGCGTCCTCGCGCTGACGGGCCGACTTCTTGCGCGACTTCTTCGGCGGGGCGGCTTCCTGGCCGCTGACCCGCTCGAGCAGTTCTCGCACTTCATCCAGTTCGCGCCGCAAGTAGTCGCGGGTGGCAACCTCGCCGACGGCGATACGCAGCGCCGCCAGCTCCCTGGCGAGGAACTCGGTGTCGGCTTTGGTCTGCTGGGCGCGGGCGCGATCCTCTTCGAGCGAGACCTTGTCACGGTCGTCCTGCCGGTTCTGCGCGAGCAGAATGAGCGGGGCGGCATAGGCGGCCTGCGTCGAGAACGCCAGGTTCAGCAGGATGAACGGGTATGGGTCCCACCGCAGACTGACGGCGAGCACGTTGATCAAAATCCAGACGATGACAACGAGGGTCTGCATCGCCAGGTAGCGACCGGTACCGAGAAAGCGCGCTGCCCGTTCGCCCGAACTGCCGAGGTCTACGTCGAATTTCAGATCGAAGAGCTTCGCACCCCTCGGGGTGTCCATGCGCTGACGCGCTGTTTCCTTCACTGTCCTGCAACCTCCTGATCGCGCCAGTCCTCGGGCAGCAGATGATCGAGCACGTCGTCGACGGTTACTGCGCCGATGAGGTGATCCTCGTCGTCGACCACGGGCCCGCAGACCAGGTTGTACGTAGCGAAGTAGCGAGTGACGGCATTGAGGGAGTCGTCTGCGGCCAAGCGCGGGAGAGCCTTGTCGATGATGCCGCCGACGAGACTGGCCGGCGGTTCGCGCAGTAGTTGTTGGAGGTGGACACAGCCGAGGTAGGCGCCCGTCGGGGTGGCCGTGGGTGGCCGCACCACGAACACCAGCGAGGACAGTGCCGGCGTCAGATCGGGGTTGCGCACGCGAGCTAGCGCCTCGGCGACGGTGGTCGAGGCGTTGAGCACCACGGGTTCCGGCGTCATCAGACCACCGGCGGTATCCGGTGAATGCTCGAGCAACCGGCGCACGGGTGCGGAGTCCTCGGGGTCCATCAGACGCAGCAGCGACTCGGCTTCGGTATCGGGGAGCTCGCCGAGGAGGTCGGCGGCATCATCGGGATCCATGGCTTCGAGAACGTCGGCACCACGATCGACACCGAGGTAGTGCATCATCTCGACCTGGTCGTCGTCGGGGAGTTCCTGGACGACATCGGCCAGGCGTTCGTCATCGAGCGCGAGCGCGACCTCCATTCGCCGCTTGACCGGCAGTTCGCGCATTGCGTTGGCCACGTCGGCGGCGCGCAGATCCTCGAACTGCATCAGCAGCTGCGCGACGCCCTGCCCGGGCATCGACAGGGTCGTCTGCGTCAATCCCTGCACGTGCTGCCAGTCGACGACATGGACGGCTCCGCGACGAGCGAGCCTGGCGCGCTGACGCCGCACTGCGACGCGGGCGATGAGCCAATCGCGGGTGCGGATGAGTTCGATCCCGAGATCGACCACGACCGAGTCCACGTCGTGCAGTTCCTCGAGTTCCGGATCGTCCACGCGGACCTTGGAATCGAGGACCTGGGCGAAGACGAGAATCTCGTTCGCCCGCTGCGAGAATCGGCGCAGACTCACGTTTCCGGTGTTCAGCTGAACCGAGTTCGGTTCGATGCTCGTCACGCGCAGCATCGGCACGAAAATTCTTCGGCGCGTGGCAAGCTCGACGACGAGACCGAGGACGCGCGGTTGCGCGCGAGCCATCCGCATGGTGACCACCAGGTCACGGACACGGCCGATGGACTCGCCGTCGGGACCGAGGACGACCAGACCTGCGAGCCTGGCCGCGTAAAGCTTGCTCAGAGCTGCCATGATGGCAAGGTTAGAGCGTCCCGGGACCATTCAGAGAATCGGACCGACGAGAAGAATCGAAGGAGTGACAGGACCGTATGAGCTCGGTGGAGCAGGGCCGTCCGCGTCGATCCGTCCTGGCTGTGCCGGGTAGTTCGGCGAAGATGATCGAGAAGGCAAAGGGGTTGCCTGCCGACGCGATCTTCCTCGATCTCGAGGATGCCGTCGCGCCGATCGCCAAGGAGCAGGCGCGGGGACGCATCGTCGAAGCGCTCAACTCGAGCGGTTGGGGTTCCCAGCTCAAGTTGGTCCGGGTGAACGACTGGACGACGCCGTGGACGTACGGCGACGTGATCGACGTGGTCAGCGGCGCCGGCGCCAACCTCGATGCAATCCTGCTTCCCAAGGTGGAGACCGCCTCGCACGTCGAGGCCCTCGATTTGTTACTGACGCAGGTGGAGAAGACGAGCGGGCTTCCGGTGGGTGCGATCGGCATCGAACCCCAGATCGAGAGTGCCCGCAGCCTGCGCAATATCGACGAGATCGCCACCGCGAGTCCGCGAGTGCAGACCTTGGTGTTCGGTCCGGCCGACCTGATGGCGAGTGTCAACATGCGCACCCTCGTCGTCGGAGAGCAGCCCGAGGGCTACGACACCGGTGATGCGTATCACCACATTCTGATGACGATCCTTCTTGCCGCGCGCACGCACGGGTTGCAGGCGATCGACGGACCTTACCTTCAGATCCGCGATCTCGACGCGTTTCGACGGGCCGCGGGGCGAACCGCCGGACTCGGCTTCGACGGCAAATGGGTGCTGCATCCCACTCAGATCGACGCGGCCAACGAGATCTTCAGTCCGCGCCAATCGGATTTCGACAAGGCCGAAAGAATACTCGAGGCGTACGAGTTCCATACCTCGAAAGCAGGTGGCGGGCGCGGGGCCGTGATGCTCGACGACGAGATGATCGACGAGGCGAGCCGCAAGATGGCGTTGGTCATCTCGGGTAAGGGGCGGGCGGCGGGAATGCAGCCCAGCGTGGGCGCGGGAATGCAGCCCAGCGTGGGCGCGGGAATGCAGCGCAGCGTGGGCACCAGGAATGGTGCGGATGCGGTCGGAGCAGGCACAATAGGGGAATGACGAATCCACTTTCGCAATCCGGTCGCTCGGGTCAGGGGCTACCGACGCCGCCGTCCGGTTGGCCGATCGGCTCCTATCCGACATACGCCGAGGCGCAGAAGGCCGTCGACTATTTGTCGGACGAACAATTCTCGGTGCAGGACGTCACCATCGTCGGTGTCGATCTCATGCAGGTCGAGCGCGTGCTGGGTCGGCTCACCTGGCCCAAAGTTGTTGGTGGAGGCATAGTTTCGGGTGCCTGGCTGGGCCTGTTTCTCGGTTTGGTGCTGGGAATCTTCACCAACGGCAACATTCTCGGTGCGCTGATCATCGGCATCGTCGGTGGCGTCATCTTCGGGTTGATCACCACCGTGATTCCGTATGCGGCTACGCGCGGGCAGCGTGATTTCGCGTCGAGCATGCAGTTGGTCGCCGGTCGATACGACGTTCTCTGTGAGCCCAAGAGTGCGGAGAAGGCTCGCGACATGCTCGCGAAGTTGTCGATCTGATCTAGCGGCACATTACGGAATTGTCCCAATCCCCCCTCGAGTCCGTGTGGTTCGGTTACGTTTCTTCATGCGTAGAGCAGTAGGTCGACAAGGCTCTGGGCACGTAATCGAAAATACGGAGGCGGAAAGTGCCGAGACAACGTGGTCACAGGCGTGCACACGCAACCAGAATAGGGGTGTTGGCTGCAGCGACGCTTGTCGCCAGCCCGTTGCTGGCGGCTTGTGGGTCGTCGGACAGCAGCACACCCGTGCTGAGCTTCTATACCGCGGCGGATGGCGCCGAGCAGTATGCCGCCGCCTCGCAGGTGTGCTCGGACGCGTCGGGCGGTCGCTACACAGTGGAGCAGAGAACTCTCCCCAAGAGCGCGAACGATCAGCGCTTGCAGCTGGCGCGAAGACTGGCCGGCAACGACGATTCACTCGATCTCATGACGCTGGACGTCGTGTGGACCGCCGAATTCGCCGAGGCAGGTTGGGCTTTGCCAGTTCCCGAGGATCTCGCTGCCGAGTTGCGGGACGGACGGACTCTCGAAGGCCCCCTCGCCACGGCCGAGTGGGACGATCAGCTCTATGCCGTCCCACTGAACTCCAACACCCAGCTGCTGTGGTATCGCCCCGACCTCGTCCCCGGTGGTGAGCCACCGCAGACATGGGACGAGATGATCGACATGGCGGAGGAGAACGCGGCGCGGGGAGAACCGTCGAACATCGGCGTACAGGCCAAGCAGTACGAGGGTCTTATGGTGTGGTTCAACAGCCTCCTGGTGAGCGCCGGTGGGCAGGTTGTCGCCGATGACGGCACCACCGTCACCCTCAACGACACCCCCGAACACCGCGCCGCCACCGAGAAGACGCTCGAGATAATGAAGCGTGTCGCGTTGGCAGACGGTGCCGACTCCTCCGTCTCGCAAAGCGACGAGGGCACAGCGCGTCTCGGCATGGAAGCCGGTAACTCCGTCTTCCAGGTCAACTACCCGTTCGTTCTTCCCGGCCTGAAAGAGAATGCGGCAGTCGGTGCGGTGGAGTTCCTCGACCTGACCAATGTGCCTGCGGAAGAGCAGGATGCGGCCGTCGCCGAGGTGTTCCGTGACGCCCCGTACCCGGCGGTGTATCCCGACGAGTCGGCGAAGGTCACCATCGGTGGCTTCAACATCGGCGTCGCCAACACCACTCAGCACGAGGACCTCGCCTGGGAAGCGGTCCAGTGCCTCACCAACGAGGAGAACCAGCGCAACAATGCCGTCGACGGCGGTGTACCGCCCGTCTTGGCCTCGCTGTATCAGGATCCAGAATTCCAGGCCGTCTACCCGGCCTGGGAGGGCGTGCTCGAGTCCATCGAGAACGCCGCGGTTCGTCCGGTGTCGCCCGCGTACCAGAGCATCTCGATTCTCCTCACCGATGCGCTGAACCCACCTTCAGAGATCGACCCGGTGGCTGACGTGGACGTGCTCGCCGACCTTGTCACCCAGGCAGTCAACTCCGAAGGGCTGATTCCATGAGCGCACCGGCAACCGAGTCTTCGAGCGTGGACAAGCAGGCAGTTCTGAAGAACATCTCGGACGGCAAGAAGGCCGAACGCAAACTCGGCTTGATGTTGATCGCACCGGCGGCGTTCATGATGCTGGCCGTCACCGGTTATCCCATCGTCTACGCGTTCTGGTTGAGCCTGCAGAAGTACAACCTCGCTTTCCCCGAGGACCGCGAATTCGTCGGCTTGGAGAACTACGTCACTGTCCTATCGGACGGTTACTGGTGGACGGCATTCAGCGTTACTGCGGGCATCACCATCGTCTCGGTGATCATCGAGTTCGTACTCGGACTCGCGATCGCGCTCATCATGCACCGCACCATCTTCGGGCGAGGGCTCGTCCGCACCGTGGTGCTCATCCCGTACGGCATCGTGACTGTTGCCGCGGCCTACAGCTGGTACTACGCGTGGACGCCGGGTACCGGATATCTGGCCAATCTGCTTCCCGAGGGCACCGCGCCACTCACCGAGCAGTTGCCGTCACTGGCGATCATCGTGCTCGCCGAGGTATGGAAGACGACGCCGTTCATGGCGCTGCTGCTGCTCGCCGGGCTCGCACTTGTACCGGACGATCTGCTCAAGGCAGCGCAGGTGGACGGTGCGGGCGCGTGGACCAGGCTCATTCGCATCACCATTCCGCTGATGAAACCGGCCATCTTGGTCGCAGTGCTGTTCCGCACGCTCGACGCATTCCGCATCTTCGACAACATCTACGTGTTGACACGGGGTAGCAACAACACGGGGTCGGTGTCGATCCTCGGCTACAACAACCTGTTCGGCGCTTTCAATCTCGGACTCGGCTCGGCGATCAGCATCCTGATCTTCTTCTGCGTCGCCATCATCGCGTTCATGTTCATCAAGTTGTTCGGTGCGTCGGCACCGGGCTCGGACGACGGAGGCCGCAAGTAATGACGACCATAACGCCTCGGAAAAAGGTCGGCTGGACCGTCATCAACGTGCTCGTACTGCTGTACGCGCTCATCCCGCTGGCCTGGATCGTCAGCTTGTCGTTCAAGTCGACCGCCACCATCGCCGACGGCAATTTCATTCCGACGTCGATCACCTTCGACAACTACAAGGGGATCTTCTCCACCAGCCAGTTCACCTCTGCGCTGTTCAACTCGATCGGTATCGGCCTGATCACCACCTTCATTGCCGTGGTGATCGGAACGATGGCTGCCTACGCCGTGGCTCGGCTCGAGTTCCCGGGTAAGAAGGCGCTCATCGGGTCGGCGCTGCTCATCGCCATGTTCCCGCAGATCTCGCTGGTGACACCGCTGTTCGACATCGAGCGTGCACTCGGTCTCTTCGATACATGGCCGGGCCTGATCATCCCGTACATCACCTTCGCGTTGCCGCTGGCGATCTACACGCTCTCGGCGTTCTTTCGCGAGATCCCGTGGGAGCTCGAGAAGGCCGCGAAGATGGACGGCGCCACACCGGCACAGGCGTTTCGCAAGGTCATCGCGCCGCTGGCTGCCCCAGGCATCGTCACCGCGGCGATTCTGGTGTTCATCTTCGCGTGGAACGACCTGCTACTCGCCATCTCACTGACGGCAACGGAACGGTCGATCACCGCGCCCGCCGCGATCTCTCAGTTCACCGGTAGCTCGCAGTTCGAGGAGCCGACCGGGTCGATCGCTGCGGCCGCCGTCGTCATCACCATTCCGATCATCATCTTCGTACTCTTCTTTCAACGACGCATCGTGGCGGGCTTGACGTCCGGCGCAGTGAAGGGATAACCGTCATGGCCGAAATCGTTCTCGACAAAGTCACCAAGCTCTTCCCCGACGGCGCAGCCGCGGTGAGCGAAGTGGACATCACCATCGCCGACGGCGAGTTCATCATCCTCGTCGGACCGTCCGGATGCGGAAAGTCCACGACCCTCAACATGATTGCCGGTCTGGAGGACATCTCGTCCGGTGAACTGCGCATCGCCGGCGAACGCGTCAACGAACGCGCACCCAAGGACCGCGACATCGCGATGGTGTTCCAGTCCTATGCGCTCTACCCCCACATGACGGTGCGGCAGAACATCGCCTTCCCGTTGACGCTCGCGAAGTTGTCCAAAAGCGAGATCAACGAGAAGGTCGAGAACGCAGCGAAGATTCTGGATCTGACCCAGCACCTCGACCGCAAGCCGTCCAACCTGTCCGGCGGTCAGCGTCAACGTGTGGCGATGGGGCGCGCCATCGTTCGTACGCCCAAGGCCTTCCTGATGGATGAGCCGCTGTCCAATCTCGACGCCAAGCTTCGTGTTCAAACGCGCGCCGAGATCTCCCGGTTGCAGAAACGCCTCGGCACCACAACGGTGTACGTCACGCACGATCAGACCGAGGCCATGACGCTCGGCGATCGGGTCGTCGTGCTCCGCGGCGGGTTCGTGCAGCAGATCGGCTCGCCACAGGAACTCTACGAGAAGCCGCGAAACCTCTTCGTGGCCGGATTCATCGGATCGCCCTCGATGAACTTCGTACCCGGCACGTTGACTGCCGACGGCGTGGTCACCGAACTCGGCACGTTCACGTTGCCGCGCGAGCGCCGCGCGATGATTGCGCAGAAGAATCCAGGCAAGGACGTCGTCGTCGGTATTCGTCCCGAGCACTTCGAGGACGCCGCGCTCATCGATTCTTACCAGAAGATCAACGGTGCGACGTTCACCGCCAAGGTCGACGTCATGGAATCGATGGGCAGCGACAAGTACGTGTACTTCGAATCGAAGGGCGACAAGGTCCAGTCGGCCGAGCTCCAGGAGTTGGCAGCCGAGGCGGGTCTCGGTGACTCCGGCGGGGCTCAGGTGGTTGCACGCCTGGCCGCGGAGTCCGCAGCTGTCGAGGGCAGCACCGTCGAGCTGTGGTTGGACCCGGCGAAGATTTCGGTGTTCGACCAGTCGTCGGGCGCCAACCTCACCCTGTAGGCGGCTCCGCCGCATGTGAGCGGAAATACGTGTCCCACTATGTATTTCCGCTCACATGCGCGTAGCGCCTACCGTCGACAGCGTCACGATCACGCATGACACGGCGCCGAAGACGAACGCGACGGTGTACACGACCTCCTGCGGAATGGATGTTCCCGCGATCGTGTACGTGGCGAGCATGGTGGTGAGTACGGCACTGGCGATCGAGGTGCCGACGGTGCGGACGATGGAGTTGACGCTGTTGGCCACCCCGGTGTCGCTCGCCGATACCTCGGCCATCAGCAGGTTCGGAACGGCGGCGAACGCCAGGCTGACGAAGACGCTGACGGCGGCGGACGCCGTGATCACCTGCCACGTCGAATCTCGCGCCAGCGCGAAGAACACGAAGCCCGCGGTGCCCAGGCCCGAACCGCCGATGAGTACCGCGCGCGCTCCGAATCGATTGATCAGCCGCCCGGCAATCAGCGATGTCAGTGCGCCGAGCGCGGCGCCCGGTAGCAGGTAGACGAGGCTGGCGGAGAGCACATCGGCCGAGAATCCGTATCCGGCGATCTCACTTGGCGTCTGGACGAAGTAGGAGCAGGCGAGAAAGTTGAGGAACATGGCGATGCCGACGAAGAGCGTCGCGATGTTGGTCGCGAGAAGCGGGCCGTGGGTGAGCATGCGGGGGGCCACGAGCGGGACGGCGATTCGGTTCTGGGAGACCCACCACACCGTCAGGACGAAAAATCCGCCCACCGCGCATCCGAGGGTGGGCACGGACACCCAACCCCATGTGCGGCCCTGAGTGAGGGCGAGGAAGAGCAGCACCAGCGCGGTCCCGAGGAGAAACGCACCCAACCAGTCGACGCGGCCCCCTTCGACGCGCGGGCGCGCGGGTACCGCCACCCAGCACAACAGGATCGCCACTGCGAGGATGGCGACGGTCAGCCAGAACACGCGGTGGTAGTCCGCGCCGTCGCTGGTGAGCACGCCGGTCAGGATCAAGCCCAAGCCAGCGCCCACGCTGAGGGTTCCCGATACCACTGCCATCGAGCCGACGAGCTTGGTTCTCGGCATCTCGTCTCGCAGTAGGGCGAGCGAGATGGGGAAGAGGGCGTAGGAAACTCCCTGTAGCACTCGACCGGCGAGGAGCAGAGCAAGCGAGTCGGTTGCGGCGGCAATCAGCGACCCGATGAGTACGAGCGCCAGCACGGACAGCAGTACTTGACGCTTGCCGTGAAGATCGGCCAGCCTGCCGATGACCGGGGTGGCAACGACGGCTGCAAGCAGGTTGGCGGTGAGGACCCAGCCCGCCGCAGTGGTGCTGACGTCGAGTTGCTGGCCGATGGTGCCGATGATGGGAACGACCATGGTCTGCAGGACGGACACCGTCATCACGACGACACACAGGGTCGGCAGCAGAAGAGGGCCCGCGTGCGTGGTCGTGGTGGTGCGCGGCCAGGTCGACATGAGCGAAGCCTAGTGCGGTAGGTAGTTGCACAAACCATCCAGCCCCGTGTGCTACCTACCAGAGCTCAGGGCCGGTACTCGAGTGCTGAAGTCAGATGTCGATGTCCTCGTCCGGGTGACTCCGCAGGTGCAGCAGGCTGACAGCGAGCCCACCCCAAACCAGGACGAGCGAGATGATCATCATGACGATTGCTGTGGTGCTCATGCGTTGCCTTTCGAATCGGTCTCGGCGGGAAGCTCGTCCACCGATCCGCGCCACGGGAGGAAGGTGAGAACGATCGCGGCGATGACGACGAGCGCCTGTACGCCCCAACCGAACGTGACCACGAGGCCGGTCGGCAGACCTCCGTAGCCGTCGCCGATGCGCTGAACGATCTGGTCGATCAGCATGTAGGCCAGGACCACGGGTGTGATGACGCCGACGAAGACTCGCCACGCGATGCCGACCTTGAACGAGGAGACCTGGTTCAGGTGCTCTTGCAGATCTGACAGTCTGCGCAGGATAAGTCCCACGGTCACCAAGGCCACCAGTGCGACGCCGACGATGCCGATGTTGTTGGCGAAATTGTCGACGATGTCGAGGACGTTCAGGCCCGTGGCGGTGGGGAACAGCAGAAGGGAAAGGACCGCTGCGGAGCCGCCGACCGTGAGGACCGCCGCGCCGCGTGAAAGCCCGCTCTTTTCCTGCACGGCCGCGACGACGACCTGCACGATGCTGATCAGGGAGGTGAAGCCGGCGAACACCAGTGCGCCGAAGAATGCGACACCGAAAACCGGACCGCCCGGCATGGCGGAAATGATGGCGGGGAATGCGATGAAGGCCAGGCCGATTCCGCTTTCGACGACCTCGGCGACTGGGACGCCGGTGGCCTGGGCCATGTAACCGAGGACAGCGAACACTCCGATGCCGGCCAGGATCTCGAAGCTGCTGTTGGAGAATGCGACGACGAGACCGGAACCGGTCAGGTTGGTTCGGCGACCCAGGTACGAGGAGTACGTGATCATGATGCCGAAGGCGACCGACAGCGAGAAGAAGATCTGACCGTATGCCGCAATCCAGACCCCGCTGTCGGTCAACGCCGACCAGTTCGGGGTGAAGAAGGCGTCGAGACCCTGCCCGGCGCCGTCGAGGAACAGTGCGCGAACCACGAGAATCGCGAAGAGCACGATCAGCAGGGGCACAAAGTACTTCGTGACCGATCCGATGCCCTTCTGCACGCCGAAGGCAAGAATTGCGATGACGCCGATCCACACGAGCAACAGCGGTATGACCACGCCGGGTACGAAGTCGAGTCCGAATGTCGACTCGCCGTCCTGCTGCAGGAAGTCCGAGGCGAAGAAGCTCGCCGGATCATCGCCCCACGCCTCGGAGAAGGAGAAGATCGCGTATCGGGCGGCCCACGCGATGATCACCGCGTAGTACACAGCGATGACGAAGCAGATTCCTACCTGCCACCAACCGAGGGCCTCGGCGGGGCGGCTGAGGCGACGAAACGCCAGGGGCGGCGAGCCGCGGAACTTGTGTCCGATGGCGTAGTCGAGGAAGAGCAGCGGGATACCGGCGGACAGCAGAGCGATGAGATACGGGACGATGAACGCTCCGCCGCCGTTCTCGTACGCGATGTACGGGAACCGCCAGATGTTGCCGAGTCCGACCGCAGATCCGATCGCGGCCAGGATGAACACTGTCCGGCCCGACCACGCTTCACGTTGCGCGGGGACGGCCTGAGGCCTCTGTTCCACGGTGGGGCAACCCTTCTTCGGCTTGTCGCAGCGATGTCGCCGCAGAAGAAACCGTAGCGGTTACCGCTGCCCCGCACACACGGGACCGCAAATTCTTGCGTCGAAGAGATCGCTATTTCGAACGACGTGCACGTTCGCGGAGCTCGGAGACTATCTCGTCGTTCCAGACATGTTCACGCACAAGGCGATACCTCTCCCTGATCATCCACAGGTAGGCCTCGGCGTCCGTCTGACCTTCGAGAATGTCGGCGGCGCGAACCATGCGGACCACGGGCAGGAACTCCTCGCCGAACCATCGTCGTGCCACGGTCGCGCGGTCGACGAACTCGCCCATTTCCTGCATCAGCCGAAAGCCCCAGGCTTCGACGCTTTCGCTCAGGTCGGCGTACTCGTACGGGTCGGTGACGGTGACCGCGTCGCGTGCTTTGCCCACCAGTGGGACCCGTGAAAGGAAGATGCGTCGGTGATCCTTGATGAGCAGGTCACCGCGCCGGGTGATGCCCTCCGGGGAGATGCGGGTGATGATCTCGGTGACTACGGCGTCGATTGTCGTGCGGTGCATGGCGAACGCGATCGATACCCGGTGATGACCGTCGAGCACGAAGTGCATCGATCCGATTCGGTAGACCTGGATGGGCGGCATCGCCTCGCCGCGCCGCTGAGCCGCTGCGAGTCGCTGCCAACGCTCACGAATACGTGCCGATGTGGGGCGGAAGAATCGGTCGAAATCCCTTGTGCGGTCGACGCTGCCGACGATGGAGTCCACGCGGATGACCTGCACGCCCAGGTGTCGCTCGCCGACCTTACCCAGGGCGGCGACCACCTCGTCGAACGGAAGGATCGTGTTGACGTCGTCCGGTTGCCGGCGCAGCCACCCGACCAGCCGTGCGATATCCGCTCGGCGACGCTGACGGGTGAAGTCGTTCTCCGCATCGGCGACGGGGAACCCGGTGTCACGTGCCATGTCGTCGCCTCAGAATCGTCGGAGAGGTGGACTCGCGGGTGAGCGACGCCGGCTCGATCTCGAGGAGTGTGTACCCGACGGTGTTGACGACGACCGATCCGTGCAACTCGAGGTCGTCGGGGGTGCGGCCGTGCGGATGGATGTGTCCGTGCAGCAACAACTGTGGCCGCAGCGATCTGACCACGTCGTCGAGGCATTCGAAGCCGATGTGAGCCGGGTCGGTGTCGTCGCCGACGCCGAGCGGCGGGCTGTGCGTCAGCAGCACGTCGACGCTGCGGTATCCGCGCTGAAATTTCTCCTTCCAGCGATCGGAGCGCGTCAGCGTCCTGGCGCGCCGTCGCTGCTGACGTTGGGTCCACTGATTGGGTCCGCTGTTGTAGCGGATGGAACCACCGAGTCCGGCGATACGCAGTCCCGCGACGTCGACGATCTTGCGATCGGCGTTCACGGCTCCGACCGGACCCGGCCACGCGCTGGGAAGCCCTGCACGCATCCACCCCGCGCGGCCCGCCGAATAGCCGGTCAAATCGGCGTCATGATTGCCGGGAACGAAGACGCAGGGCGCGTCCAGCGCATCCGTCAGGTACTCGAGGTAGTCGAACGGAAGATCGCCCGCCCCGAGGATCAGATCGACATCGAGCGCGCGGACCTGGGAACTCCACAGGCTCTCGATCGTTTCATCGGCAACTGCTAGGACGGAGACCACGCAGTCGACGGTACTCACTTCCCGGCCCGGGCATGCGCCGAACGCATCGCCGACACAGCAGTGGTGTTGGATGGACACCGTGAGCGACAGTGACATCGACGGCGTTATTGCTCGGGTCCGCACACATCTGATCGCCGAGATCGGGGACGAGCACCCGACCCCCTTCTCCGTCACGTTTCTCGGCTTGGAGTCTCTGGACGTGCTGACGTTCTTTCCCCGACGCGACGAGTTCGTGCGGTTCGTCACCTTGGGTTGCTCCCGCCATCCGATGTCGGATCCCGGCGAGATGATCGCCGACGCCACCCGCGGGCCGCGGGCCGAGTTGATGCTCGTCACGCGTGTGTTCGACGGCATCGACCAGTCGTTTTTGCGGAACATCGCCAAACTGGCTGCCACTCCGTCGGTGGAGGGGGTGGTGCTTCAGCAGGACCTGCTGCTCGATCTGGGCGAGCCGCTGTGGGACGGAGCGCCGTTCACCGCGGTGCTGCTCGGTGCCGGCGAGCTCCCCGAGCTGCCGCTGCCGGAGCCGGCCGATCCGGTCCAGTTCTTCGAGGTCGTTCCCGTCACCGGCACCGAGGCAGCGTGGGTGCGGCTTCGAGGGGCGGATGCATTGCGTGAGGCGTGGGCCGAAGCGGGTATCGATATCCGCGATCCACAGCGCTCGGCAGTGAACCTCTAGAGCCAGTTGTTGCGGCGGAAGGTCGCGAACAGTCCGGTGCACACGGTCGCGACGCCGCCGACGACGTAGTAGTACCCATATGTCCAGTGCAGTTCCGGCATGTTGTCGAAGTTCATGCCGTAGATTCCGGCGACCATCGTCGGTACGGCGGCGATGGCGACCCACGCCGAGATCTTGCGCATGTCCATGTTCTGCTGCATCGTCACCCGGGCCAGCGCGGCGTCGACGAGCGAGCTGAGCACCTCGTCGAATTCGGCCACGCGTTCGGCGACGGTGGTGTGGTGGTCCTGTACGTCGCGCAGGTAGCGGCGGACCGCCTTCGGGATCGGCGCGTCGGCGTGTACGAGCTGGGTCAGGGGTGTGGACAGGGGAGTGACGGAGCGACGGAGTTCGACGACCTCACGTTTGAGCATGTAGATGTTCTCGATCGGCACCCGATGATGCGGCGAGAACACTTCCTCTTCCATGGCGTCGACATCGCGCTCGATCGACGAGGTCACGGTCAGGTACTCATCGACGACGTGGTCGGCGACGGCATGCAACACCGCCGACGGGCCCAGCGACAATCGCTCGGGGTTCTGCTCGAGCTGGCGCCGGACACCCGAGAGGCCCGAGTGCTCACCGTGGCGGACGGTGATGACGAAATCGTTGCCCAGGAAGAGCATGATCTCCCCGCTCTCGACGATCTCGTTGGCGGTGGTCACGGACTCGTGCTCGACGTAGCTGACGGTTCGGAGGACGAGGAAGGTGACATCGTCGTAGCGCTCGAGCTTCGGACGCTGATGCGCGTGGACGGCGTCCTCGACCATCAGCTCGTGCAGCCCGTAGCTCTCGGCGACGCCGTTCATCTGGCCCTCGTCGGGAGCGTGCAGGCCGAGCCAGACGAATCCTTCCCCGCGTCGACGGACTTCTTCGATGGCGGCCGAGTGGGTGTACTTGCCGGGGAGCCGAACTCCGTCGACGTAGATTCCGCAGTCGACGATCGCTCGGGCAGTGGGAACGGCGATGCGAGGGCTGATCTGCGCTACGCGATTCGACGGCCGCAGCGACGACAGTGACGGCCTCGGTGGCATGGACGGCACGATGCTCTCCTCCCGGTCGACAGCGCAACCGGCAATGTTACGCCAGCCGGACGAACACCTCGCGCGCGTCTGGCGGCGCTCGCCTGAGAGACTGACCGTCGTGCGCATCGACCTCCATACTCACTCGGCTGCGTCCGACGGCACCGATTCCCCGGCGGAGTTGGTGCGGGCAGCCGCCGAGAGCGGCCTCGACGTGGTGGCGCTGACCGACCACGACACCACCGCAGGGTGGGAGCAAGCGCTCGATGCCGCGCCGCGAGGACTGACAGTGGTGCGTGGCATGGAGATGTCCTGTGAGGGCCGCGGCGAGGACGGCTCGCCCGTGCCGGTGCATCTGTTGGCCTACCTTTTCGATCCCGAAGACAGCGCATTCGCGGAAGAACGTGCCCGTCTGCTTGCCGAGCGCACCGCCAGAATCCGTGCGATGGCCGAGCGGATCGCCGTCGACTACCCGCAGTTCGATCCCGACGCGATCATGGCCGCGACAGGGACGGCGGCGGGGCGGCCCCACCTTGCGCGAGCACTGGTCGACATCGGCGTGGTGACGAGCATCGCGCAGGCTTTCGAGGGGCCGCTGTCGACGCGGAGCCCCTACTACGTTGACAAGGTGGACACCCCCATCGAACGGGCCGTGGAGATGATCTCGGCGGCCGGGGGAGTGAGCGTCGTCGCGCATGTTCGGGCGCGGATGCGCGGACGCATCCTGGATCTGAATCAGGTGCGCGAACTCGCCGGCCGGCGTCCCGACGGTTCCGCCGGGCTCGGTGGGCTCGAGGTGTTCCACGCCGACCACGCACCCGAGGACATTCGCCCGCTCGCCGAGCTGGCTGAGGAACTCGATCTCGTCGTCACCGGGTCCTCGGACTACCACGGCGACAACAAGACCCTCTCGCTCGGCGAACACACAACCGATGTCGAGCAGTACGAGCGACTGCTCGCGCAGTCGTCCGGGCTCACCGTATGAACATGGACCTCCAGTGACTTTCGATGTGACGCTGTACGTGACCGTGCTGGTTACGTTGTTCGTCATCATGGACCCGCCGGGCGCGATCCCGGTGTTCCTTTCGCTGGTCGGACGCAAGAGCAAAGAGGAGCGCAACCGGGCTGCGTGGCAGGCACCCGCGGTATCGCTGACCGTCATCACCCTGTTCGCGATCGGTGGGCAGGCGATCCTGGGGTATCTGCACATCGGCATCCCCGCGCTGCAAGGCGCGGGTGGTCTCCTGCTGCTGATCATCGCGCTGTCGCTGCTGACTGGGCGGGGTGCAGGCGGCAGCGCTGAGGGCGAGGACGTCAATGTTGCACTCGTGCCGCTGGGAACACCGCTCATGGCCGGACCGGGTGCAATCGCCGCCGTGATCGTCTACGTCAGCCAGGCCGACGGGCGCGCCGGGTCACTGCTCGCCGTCGGAGCCGCCATCGTGACCATTCACCTGGTGCTCTTTCTCGTGCTCAGGTTCTCGACGGTGTTGATTCGGGTCCTGGGTCAGGGCGGCATCACACTGCTCGCCCGTATCGCCGGTCTACTGCTGGCTGCCATCGCAGTCCAGCTCATCGCCGATTCCGTCCGCGGATTCGTCACAGGAGGATGACAGTGTGCTTCGAGGTCTGAGTGGAGCCGTCACGGCAGGACTCGTCGTGCTGGCGTTGGTCGTGGCGGGTGCCCAGTACTTGGGCATCCAGCGGGATTTTCCGGGACCGGGAGCGGTGTCGGTGACAGCCCACATCGTCGCCGCGCTCGCCGCGCTCGTGGTTCAGCATTTTGCGGATCACCGTCGCCGAGTGGCGTCCGTGTCGGCTTCCCTGCTGGTGTTCGTCATCGCCGGTACCGTCCTGTGGACACAGTGGTGGGGGTGAGTCGGGCGTTTGCCAACGCCCGCGCCGCGGTGGCACACTTGATCGACTTCAAGCGTCCGGCGCTACAGCGTCACGCTCGACTGTGACGGCTCACCCGCCTCCCGTCATCCGGTTTTTCGGCCGAAGCAGCCACTAAGGGCGCTCGTCGAAACATCACCTTTTCTTGTTTCACCTGCCGTTCTTTTGTCGCCTCTGGGTTCAGTGGTACCGGCCGGGTGAATTGTGACCTAGGAGTTATACCGTGACGATTGTGACCGAAACGAGCAGCACCACCGCCGACCTGTCCGCCATCACCGACGAGGAGATCTTCCTCGGCCACGTCGGTGGCAAGCTCTCCGTCGAGCTCACCGCACCACTCGAGACTCAGCGTGACCTGTCGATTGCCTACACACCGGGCGTCGCGCAGGTCAGTCGGGCCATCGCACAGGACGCCTCGCTTGCCAAGCAGTACACGTGGACCGATCGGCTCGTCGCCGTCATCTCCGACGGCTCTGCCGTCCTCGGACTCGGCGACATCGGCCCGCGCGCCTCGCTGCCGGTGATGGAAGGCAAGGCGGCACTGTTCAAGAAATTCGCTGGACTCAACTCCATCCCGATCGTCCTCGAGACGCACGACGTGGACGAGATCGTCGAGACCATCGTGCGGTTGCGTCACAGCTTCGGCGCGGTCAATCTCGAGGACATCTCGGCGCCCCGATGCTTCGAGATCGAAAAGCGAGTCATCGACGCTCTCGACTGCCCGGTCATGCACGACGACCAACACGGCACGGCCATCGTCGTCCTCGCTGCACTCAACGGTGCGGCGAAGGTTCAGGGCCGCAGCACCTCGGATTTGAAGGTCGTCATCTCTGGAGCCGGCGCCGCGGGCGTCGCTTGTGCGAACATCCTTCTCGCGGCCGGGACAGCGGACGTAGTCCTGCTCGACTCGAAGGGCATCGTCTCTGCCGATCGCACCGACCT
This sequence comes from Rhodococcus sp. I2R, assembly GCF_020889545.1. Lineage (NCBI taxonomy): Bacteria > Bacillati > Actinomycetota > Actinomycetes > Mycobacteriales > Nocardiaceae > Rhodococcus > Rhodococcus sp. I2R. Next base: position 57,780 of record NZ_JAHUTG010000010.1, on the reverse strand, counting down.
GAACAGCGTGAAGGTCGAGCTCGCGGGTCGCACCAATCCGCGCGGACTCTCCGGCGGCGCCGCAGAGGCACTGTCCGGAGCCGACGTCTTCCTCGGTGTGTCGGCCGGCCAGATCGCCGAGAGCTACATCGCCTCGATGGCCCCCGAGTCCATCGTCTTCGCATTGTCCAATCCGGACCCGGAAATTCACCCGGAGCGCGCAGCGCAGTATGCGTCGATCGTGGCCACGGGCCGCAGCGACTTCCCGAATCAGATCAACAATGTGCTCGCCTTCCCGGGCGTGTTCAAGGGCGCACTCGACGCCGGAGCACGCCGCATCACCGAAGGTATGAAACTCGCCGCTGCCGAGGCAATCCTCTCGGTTCTCGGCGACGAGCTGGCTGCGGACAAGATCGTGCCGAGCCCGCTCGACCCTCGCGTCGCCCCGGCCGTTGCGGACGCAGTTGCGGCAGCAGCGCGAGCCGAGGGCGTCGCGTAGGAACAGGTAGGAAACAGCACCCCGAATCGCCCCTATCCGGGTGCGATTCGGGGTGCCTTGCGGAATGGAGAGTGTGTGTTCGCCTCGCGTTGCAGGACGCTCGCCGGTCTAGCACTCGTGGCGACGGCACTGGCAGGATGCGGCGCCGAGGTGAACGAGAGAGCGACGGTGGTCGTCGGCTCCGGTGATGATGTGCGCGGAGAACTGCTCGCGCACATCTATGCCGGCGCCGTTCGGTCGGCCGGGGTCGATGTCGAGGTGACGCCCAACCTGGGCGACCGCGCTGAGTATCTCGGTGCACTCGACGCCGGTGTTCTCGCACTCGTTCCAGATGTGACCGGTGAGCTCCTGGCCACCTTCGACTCGCTGTCCGGCGCCACCGAGGCCGAGGATGTCTTCGTCGACCTGAACCGGTCGCTTCCCGAGGGCCTTGCCGTGGGTGATTACGCACTCGCCGAGGACCGGACGACGATAGCGGTGGCGTCTGCGGGGGAGTTCGCGTCCGCGACGTCTCTCAGCGATGTCGCAGGAGACTGCGGAAACATCGTCCTCGGAACCGTCGACGATGTTTCGGCGCCGGATCCGATCGACGTGGCCGCTCGCCTGGCAACCGGATACGGCTGTGAGGTCGAGGAATTCATGATCTACCCGGACGCCCGAGCGGCAATGGATGCGGTGGAGTCCGGTGCGGTGGGTGCGTTGGCCGTGCGGACCGCCTCGTTCGGACCGCTGGTGTCGGATCTGACGACCCTCGAAGACGACGAGTCGGTGTTCACCGCGCAGAACGTCGTACCGCTCCTGCGCGACGGCGCGCTGGGCGATGATGCGGTTTCTGCCCTCAGCGTGGTGGCGGGTGAACTGACGACAGCGGACCTCGCCGATATGATCGACGAGGTCCGCGGTGGTTCCGACTCAGGAGATGTCGCTGCGCGTTGGCTCGGCGACCGCACTCTGTGAGCTCGTGAGACGCTGAGCGAGAAAGGCGCCCATGTGCCGCACCGCATCGGCTGCTTCACGCAGGATCGATGCCTGCAGATGTGCGACGTGCCAAAGCTTTTCGTACTCGACGTATTCGAGTTCGACGCCGGAGGCAAGCAGCTTGTCCCGGAAGGTCACGATCTGTGAGTACAGCACCTCGGCTGTGCCCACATGCATCACGATCGGTGGTAGACCGGTCAGATCTCCCAGCAATGGCGCGTAGCCCTGATCCAGTGGATCACCGTCACCGAGGTAGGCCTCGGCGGCACTGTAGGACCACGCCGTGTTGACGACGATGTCCCGCGAAATTTTTGCATCGCGTGCACCAGGATCCACCCACGGGGAGATCAGTGCGAGCGCGGCCGGCGTCACTCCGTCGTCGACCAGGTGGCGTGCCGTCGCGACGCTCAGACCGCCGCCGGCCGAGTCGCCGGCGATCGCGATGCGATCGGCGGTGTACCCGTGCGACTTGACGAGTTCACGGAATGCGGCGACGGCATCGTTCAGACCCGCCGGGTACGGGTTTTCCGGGGCGAGTCGGTAGTCGAGGACGTAAACGGCACTGGACGATTCGCGTGCCAGATGGGCCGCCAGTGATCGGTGGGTGGCGATGGAACCGATCGTGAAGGCGCCGCCGTGTAGGTACAGCACCGCGGTGGACCGCTCGGTCGCGCCGACGGTGATGCGCTCAGCAGGTCGGCCGGCCAATGTCAGCTTCTGGCTGACGGCGCCGTCGGGCATGAACTGCAGTGGCGCCGCCAGATCGAGAATCCGGCGTTGAACCGTGGTGGGCAGCGTGGCCCACAGGGCGAACCGATAGAACGGCTTGAGTGCGGCTTCCACGATCGGAAGCGGGAGGTAGATGCTTTTCATGGCCTACTTCTTCTGCGGCATGGCGCGAGCGGCGACAAGGGCGATGATGCGCTGGTACTTCGAACCCGTCAGACGCTGGATGATGTCGAGGGCCACCGCATCGGAACCGATCAACACGCGGCCTTTGCCCTTCTCGACCCCCTTGAGGATGACCTTGGCGGCCTGATCCGGTGTCGTCTTGGCGAGCTTGGCGTCGAAGAACTTGGCGACCGATTGCTGGTCATAGTTCTCGGCGACCGTCGCGTTGCGGGCGATGGCGGTCTTGATGCCACCGGGATGCACGACGGTCATCTTGACCGGCGCCTTGGAGATCAGCAGTTCCATGCGCAGTGCCTCACTGAAGCCGCGAACTGCGAACTTCGCCGCGTTGTAGGCGGCCTGTGAAGGCATTGCGAGCAGACCGAAGAGGCTCGAGATGTTGACGATGTGGCCGTCGCCGGATTCCTGGAGGTGAGGCAGGAATGCCTTGGTGCCGTTGACCACTCCCCAGAAGTCGACGTCGATGATCTTCTCGATGTCCTTGAAGGAGGTGGCGTCGACGTCGCCGTGGTACGCGATGCCCGCGTTGTTGTAGATCTGGTTGACCTTGCCGAAACGTGCCTTGACCGTCTCGGCGTAGTCGAGGACGGTCTCGCGCTGAGCGACGTCGAGGAACTGTGATTCGACCTCCGCGCCGAGGGCCTGCGCCTGACGCACGGTCTCGGCGAGTCCGTTGACGTCGACATCGGACAGGGCGAGCTTCGCTCCACGCTCGGCCAGGTTTACCGCGAGCGCGCGACCGATGCCCGAGCCGGCGCCGGTGATGACGGCGACCTTGCCCGAAAATGCGTTTGATGCCTTCGATGTCACTTGGCCACGACCTTGCTGTTGGAGTCGGCATTTGCTGAGTTGAGGCTGCTCGAGAGATCGGACGCAGCGACGCTACGGTACGCCGCGAGGTCGAACTTCTTGGTCATATTTCGGAATCGGAACGTGAAGTCCGGCCACAGTGTGGTGTTGTTGCCGTGCTTGTCGAGGTACCAGCTGGCGCAGCCGCCGTTCATCCAGACGCTGTTCGCCATCCGATCCTGGAGGTCGGCGTTGTAGTCGTCCTGCACGTCCTTGCGAACCTCGATGACACCGATGTCGTGCTTGTCGATGGTGTCGAGTGCGTCGATGACGTAGTTGAGCTGTGACTCGATCATGAAGACCATGGATGTGTGGCCGAGGCCCGTGTTGGGGCCGACCAGGAAGAACATGTTGGGGAAGTTCGCGACCGCGGCGCCCTTGTAGCCCTGCTGTCCCTCCTCGTCGAAGACCTGCGCGAGAGTCTTTCCCTCCCTACCGTAAATGCCCTGGTACGCGGGGGAGTCGGTGACGTGGAAGCCGGTGGCGACTACGAGCGAATCGATCTCGCGTTCGGTGCCATCGGCGCTCACGATCGAGTGTGCCTTGATCTCGGCGATGCCGTCGGTCACGAGCTCGACATCCGGACGATCCAGCGCGGGGTAGTAAGCGTTGGAGATGAGCATGCGCTTGCAGCCGATCCGGAAGTTCGGCGTGACCTTCTTGCGAAGCGCCTTGTCCTTGATGCCGGTGCTGATCTGTCTGCGAGCCATGATCTCGAGAGCTTTCATGAGCTTCGGGTTCTTGGCGAGACCGACGACCTGGGTCTCGCGCGCCAAGTAGATCGCACTGCGTGAGAGGCGCTGGAATCCGGGGATGTACTTGAACGCGAGCTTCTCGATGCTGGTGTACTCGCGGTCGAAGCGGGGCAGGATCCACGGTGCGGTGCGCTGATAGACGTCGAGGTGCTCCACCTCGTCCGCGATGGTGGGCACGATCTGGATCGCCGAGGCGCCCGTGCCGATGACGGCGACGCGCTTGTCCTTCAGTGACACGTCGTGGTTCCACTGCGCGGAGTGGAAGACGTCGCCCTGGAAGCTCTCGATGCCCTTGATGGGCGGCAGGTTGGGCTCGCAGAGTGCGCCGACAGCGGTGACGACGATCTTGGCGGTGTACGTGCCGGTGCTGGCCACGATGTCCCAGCGGTGGGTGTCCTCGTTCCAGGTCGCCGAGGTGACGTCGGAGTTGAACACGTGCTTGTCCATCACCTTGTACTTGCGGGCGACCGAGGCGATGTACTTCTGAATCTCGGGCTGCGCGGAGAACGACCGTGTCCAGTCGGGGTTGAGCGCGAACGAGTACGAGTACAGGTGCGAGGGGACGTCGCAGGCCGCACCCGGGTACGTGTTGTCACGCCACGTGCCGCCGACGTCACTGCCGCGCTCGAGCACCAGGAAGTTGGTCTTGCCCTGCTGGGTCAGCTTGATCGCGGCGCCCAGTCCGGCGAAACCGCTGCCGATGATGATGGTGTCGACCTGTCGCGGTGCTGTCACGCGCTCCGGAGTATCTGTTACGGAAAGACTCATGTAGATGAGAGTAGGAGCTTACTGAGCGCTAGTCAATAGCTGTTGACTACTATTCAGTAGAGTGATTTCATGGCCGATGTGAACAACGGAGTAGCCAAGCGCACGCGCATGAGCCCCGAGGAGCGACGTGCGCAGCTGATCGCCCTCGGAACGCAAATGCTGGCCGACCGGCCCCTCGAGCAGGTTTCGGTCGAGGACATCGCAGACCAGGCGGGTGTTTCGCGGGGGCTGCTGTTCCACTATTTCTCCTCGAAGCAGGACTTCCACCTCGCCATCGTTCGTGAGGCCAGTAGGACCATGCTCGACCGCACCGCGCCCGAGAGCAATCTCGATCCCTTCGACATTCTGCACGCTTCCATCGCGAATTATGTCGATTACGTCACCGAGAACCGAGACACATTCATCTCCCTTCTGCGCGGATCTGCATCCGGGGACCCCGACATGCGCGAGGTCTTCGAACAGACCCGGACGACGATGGCCGATCGAACCGTGTCCGACCTGCACAAGCTCGGGATCGAGACGAACGCAACTACCGAGCTCGCGGTGCGCGGCTGGATCGCCTTCGTGGAGGAGGCCACCATCTCGTGGCTGCGCGATCCGCGCGTCAGCCGCGACGAGCTGATCGAACTGAATGTCAACGCGTTGCCCGCCGTCACCCTGGCCCGCCCTCCTCGCGCATGAATGGACCATCGCAACCTCTAGTCGGCATGAATGGAACATTGATGCGATCGCTGGCCATCCGAACAGCGCGCTGCAACGTCCTGCTGGGTTCCTCTACTGGTTCAGCAGGATGAACTGTGTGACCGCCTGATCGGCAGTTGCGGCAATCGCGTCGGCGGTCGGCGCGGGTTCGCCCAGCAATACACGGATCTGGGTGTCTCTGATCGTCAATCCGTAGAAGGCGCAGAAGGCGTCGGCAGGATCTGGCACGTTCAGAATTCCGCGCGTGTGGAGTTCCGCGAAAAATGCTTCCACTCGTGGTCCGACGCGGTACCGCCCCGAGGCAAGCAGCCGCTGCGCAAGTTCGGGAGAAGTTGCTGCGGCGCGGTTCAGTTCGATAGATACCCGCCCCGTCAGCAGGGTCAGCAGTCCGCGAGCGAAGGAGCCGAGGAGTTCGCGGACACGGTCGAGGTCGTCCAGGTCGCCGTGATCGAAGAGCTCGGAAATTGCGGCCATCGAATGGTCTGCATTCGCCTTGATCAACGCGCCGAGCAACTCGTCTCGTCCGCCGAACCAGGCGTAGAGCGTCTCCTTCGAGGCGCCTGCGCGCGCTGCCACTGCGGCCATCGTGAGGCCCTGCGTGCCGACTTCGACGAGCTCGGCGGCGGCTGCGGACAGGATCTCAGCGCGTCGCGCATCGCGTTCGCGAGTGGGTAGCCGTCCACGCCGTGGGGAAGTCGTCACTTGACAAGCGTACTAGGCCGTACGGATACTTATCCGTACGGCTGGGTTCGGTTACCTGCAAGGGAGTACTCGTGATGGAGCGTTCAGGCTTTCGAACCATCTACTGGCTGGTGGTTGCCGTCGCGGTGCTGTTGACCGCCGCGATATTCGGGTTCTTTTATGCGTGGGTTTGCTCGACCATGTGGGGACTTGGGAACGCTGACCCTCGCGTCGCGATCGCGGCGATGCAGGCGATGAACGAATCGGTACGCAATGCTGTGTTCTTTCCGGCGTTCTTTCTCACGCCGGTCGCATTGGCGTTGGCTGCTCTGCTGTCCCGCAGGCTAGGCCTGCACGCGAGTTCGCGGTTTTTCTTTGCGGCTGCCATGGTCTACCTGTTCGGCGGGTTGCTGCTCACAGTGACAGTCAACGTGCCTATGAACGAGGACCTCGCAGTCGTTGCAGTGCCACAGGACGTGGCCGATGCCGAACAGATCTGGAGCAACTACTCCGGAAAGTGGCAGCTCTGGAACGCGGTGCGGATGACAGCGTCAGGTACGGCACTGCTACTCGCGTTCGGTGGTGTCCGTGCTGCAGCGGCGTCGTCGATCAGGCGCGAATCGCATGCCTGAGCGAGCGTCCCACAAACGTCGAATGGCGCATCCGATCACCAGTAGGTGACCGGATGCGCCATTCGCTCTGGAACGGACGGTAGATCTACTCGCCGACTCCCGAGAACGCTTCGTCGATGATCTCGAGCTGCTCGACGGCGTGCACCTTGCTCGATCCCGACGACGGTGCCGACATGGCGCGACGCGAGACCCGCTTAATTCCGCTCAGCACCTCCGGCATCAGTTCCGGGAAGGCCAGACCGAAGAACGGCCACGCACCCTGGTTCGCCGGCTCCTCCTGAACCCAACGGAACTCGGTGGCGTTCGGGTAGCTCCTGACCGCCTCGGTGATCCGACGGGTCGGAACCGGGTAGAGCTGCTCGATACGGACGATAGCCACGTCCTCACGGTTGTCCTTTTGCTTGCGAGCGAGCAACTCGTAGTAGAGCTTGCCGCTCACCATGAGCACGCGCTTGACCTTGCTGCGATCTCCTGTTCCGGAGTCGTAGGTCGGCTCGTCGAACACCGAGTGGAACTTGCTGTCGGTGAAGTCCTCGATGTTGGACACCGCGGCCTTGTTGCGCAGCATCGACTTCGGCGTGAAGACGACCAGCGGACGACGGATACCGTCCCGTGCGTGGCGACGCAGCAGGTGGAAGTAGTTCGCCGGAGTCGATGGAACGGCGACGGTCATGGAGCCCTCGGCGCACAGCGTCAGGAAGCGCTCGATACGGCCGGACGTGTGGTCCGGACCCTGGCCCTCGTGGCCGTGCGGCAGCAGCAGTACGACGTCGGAGAGCTGGCCCCACTTGGCCTCACCGGAGGAGATGAACTCGTCGATGATGGACTGCGCGCCGTTGACGAAGTCGCCGAACTGCGCTTCCCAGAGCACGAGTGCATCGGGGTTGCCCACGGAGTAGCCGTATTCGAAGCCGACGGCCGCGAACTCGCTGAGAGCGGAGTCGTAGACCATGAACTTGCCGGGCTTCGCGCTCCCGATGTTGTGCAGCGGGGTGTACTCGGCGCCGGTCTTGCGGTCGATGATGACCGAGTGGCGCTGGGTGAACGTCCCGCGCCGGGTGTCCTGGCCCGAGAAACGCACGTTGCGTCCCTCGTCCACGAGCGACCCGAGAGCGAGTAGTTCGCCGAACGCCCAGTCGACCTTGCCCTCGTACGCCATCTCGCGACGCTTCTCGAGGACCGGCTTGACCCGCGGGTGCACGGTGAAGTCTTCCGGTACTTCGAGGTGGGCGTCGCCGATGCGATGCAGGACCGACTTGTCGACGGCGGTGGTGAGCTTGGCAGGCAACGGCTGGTCGAGCTCGACCGACTCGCTGGGCTCCGGGTTGTACTTCTCGAGCTCACGGACCTCGTTGAACACGCGCTCGAGCTGGCCCTGGTAGTCGCGCAGGGCGTCCTCGGCCTCTTTGAGCGAGATGTCGCCGCGGCCGATGAGCGATTCGGTGTAGCTCTTGCGAACACTCCGCTTGGTGTCGATGAGGTCGTACATCGCCGGCTGCGTCATCGACGGGTCGTCGCCCTCATTGTGTCCACGCCTGCGGTAGCAGATCATGTCGATGATGACGTCCTTGTTGAACTTCTGGCGGAAGTCGACGGCGAGCTGCGCGACGCGAACGCATGCCTCGGGGTCGTCGCCGTTGACGTGGAAGATCGGCGCGCCGATCATCTTCGCCACATCGGTGCAGTACTCGGACGAACGGGAATGCTCGGGTGCGGTGGTGAAGCCGACCTGATTGTTGACCACGATGTGCACGGTGCCGCCGGTGCGGTAGCCGCGCAGTTGGGCGAGGTTCAGAGTTTCCGCGACCACACCCTGGCCGGCGAACGCGGCATCGCCGTGCAGCATCAACGGCAGGACGGAGAAACCGCCCGGACCGGCGCCCTTGTCGAGCAGATCCTGCTTCGCGCGAACGAGGCCTTCGAGGACCGGGTCCACGGCTTCGAGGTGCGAGGGGTTCGCGGTGAGCGAGACGGAGATGTCGTTCTCACCGAACATCTGGATGTACGTGCCCTCGGCGCCGAGGTGGTACTTCACGTCTCCGGAGCCGTGTGCGGCTGCCGGATTCATGTTGCCCTCGAACTCGGTGAAGATCTTCGAGTAAGGCTTGCCGACGATGTTCGCCAACACGTTCAGACGCCCGCGGTGCGGCATGCCGATGACGACCTCGTCGAGTGCATGCTCGGCGCTCTGATCGATGACGGCATCCATCATCGGAATCACGGACTCGGCACCTTCGAGCGAGAAGCGCTTCTGCCCGACGTACTTGGTCTGCAGGAACGTCTCGAACGCCTCCGCAGCATTGAGCTTGCTCAGGATGTACTTCTGCTGGGCCACGGTGGGCTTGACGTGCTTCGTTTCGACGCGGTCCTGCAGCCACGCGACCTGATCGGTCTCGAGGATGTGGGTGTACTCCACGCCGACGTGGCGGCAGTACGAATCCCGCAGAACACTGAGCACGTCCCGCAGACGCATCTTGTCCTCGCCGTGGAATCCGCCGACTTTGAACTCGCGGTCGAGGTCCCACAGCGTCAGATCGTGACTGATGACGTCGAGATCCGGGTGCATCCGGAACTTGTCCTTGGTGAACTGCAACGGATCCGTGTCGGCCATGAGGTGGCCACGGTTGCGATACGCGGCAATCAGTTCCAGCACACGAGTGTTCTTGTCGACGGTGCCCTCGGGCAGATCCTTGCGCCACCGGATCGGCTCGTACGGGATCCGCATCGAGTGGAAAATCTCGTCGTAGAACTCGTCGCTGATCAGAAGGTTGTGGATGGTCCGGAGGAAGTCACCGGACTCCGCGCCCTGAATGATGCGGTGATCGTAGGTCGAGGTCAGCGTCATGAGCTTGCCGACGCCCAAGTCCGCGAGTCGCTCGTCGCTCGAGCCCTGGAATTCGGCCGGGTATTCCATGGCGCCCGCGCCGATGATTGCACCCTGGCCCTTCATCAACCGCGGAACCGAATGCACGGTGCCGATGCCGCCGGGGTTGGTGAGCGAGAGGGTGACGCCCTGGAAGTCCTCGCCGGTGAGCTTGCCCTCACGGGCACGACGAACGATGTCCTCGTAGGCGTTGTAGAACTGCGTGAACGAGTGATTCTGCGTGTTCTTGATCGCGGCGACGACGAGAGTGCGGTTGCCGTCCTTGCCCTTCAGGTCGATCGCCAGGCCGAGGTTGGTCGAGGCAGGGGTGACAGAGTTGGGCTTTCCGTCGATCTCGGCGAAGTGGCAGTTCATGTTGGGGAACGCCTTGACGGCCTGCACGATCGCATAGCCGAGAAGGTGAGTGAACGAGATCTTGCCGCCGCGTGTGCGCGCGAGGTGGTTGTTGATGACGAGACGGTTGTCCACCATCAGCTTCGCCGGGATTGCTCGAACGCTTGTCGCGGTCGGAATCTGCAACGAGAGCGACATGTTCTTGGCGACGGCAGCAGCAGCGCCACGCAGAACCTTGGTCGACTCCTCACCACTGGACTCGGCGGCCGGCTTCGAGATGTCGGGGGCAGGTTTCGTGCCTGCCGCCTTGGACGTCGCTGGTCTCGACGTCGGTGCTGGCTTCTTCGCGGCCGGCTCGGGACTCGCCGATGCAGAAGGCGTCGTCCGAGGAGTGTCTGCCTTCGACTCGGTCGACTTGGGTGCTTCTGATTTTGGCGCTGGGGACTTGGGCGCGGGTGACTCGGGTGCTGCGGGCTTGCCGTTGCCGTTACTTCCGTTCGGAGTCGACGCTGTCCCGTCGCTTACCGGCGCGTCCGGATCGTAGTCGGTGAGGAACTCGTGCCAGCTGGCATCAACCGATGAGGGGTCGTCCTTGAATCGCTGATACATCTCGTCGACCAGCCATTGGTTCTGTCCGAATTGGGTAGTAGAGCTGCTGCTCACGGCAGTAGTTCGCCTCGATTCTTCTCTTCGTTCCCTTTACACACGCGCGTACATATCCAGGCTAGACCTCATCCGGGTATCACGAACGGCCGGGACGTGGCTGTGATATGTACTCACGAGTAACTTTCAGCTTCGTTCCTGACTACTCCTGTATTCATCGGATTATTCCCGCCGCGCGTTTCGGCCGCATCCCACAACCGGGTGTAATAGCCACCGCGGGCGCGCAGTTCGGTATGCGTTCCGGTCTCCACGATCCGTCCACCGTCGACGACGACTACCAGATCCGCGCGGGCAGCGGTGGCCAGTCGATGGGCTACGACCACCGAAGTTCTCTTGCGCAACACCTTCTCGCTCGCCGCGAGAACGGTGCGCTCAGTCGCAGGGTCGAGGGTTGCGGTGGCCTCGTCGAGCAGCAGTAGATCCGGGTCGACCAACTCGGCTCTGGCCAGAGCGATCAACTGCCGCTGGCCCGCGGACAGACCCTGCCCGCGTTCGCCCACCGGCGCTCGCATACCTCCCCGAAGTGCAGCGATGGTCTCCAGGGCCCCGACGGCGCGGGCCGCGGCCTCGATCTCCGCGCGGGTAGCGTCGGGTTTGCCGAAGGCGATGTTGCTCGCGACATCGCCGGTGAACAGGTGCGCTTCCTGGGGGACGACGCCGAGCCGATGCCGGTAGTCGGGCAGGTGATATTCACGCAGATCCGTGCCACCGACGCGCACACTTCCGGACGTCGGATCGTAGAAACGCGCCAGCAATTTGATGACGGTCGACTTGCCGGCGCCGGTTTGTCCGACCAGGGCGACGGTGGTCCCGTGCTCGATTGTGAGATTGACCTCACTGAGCGCCTCGGTAGACGATCCGGCGTAGCGGAACCCGACATCGGCGAATTCGATGTCGGTTCGAAGGCGCCCGTCGCGGAAGGGCGTGCCGACGGAGGCTGTCCCCACAGTGTTCTGTGCCGTCTCGATCGAGCTCGGGGTGCGCAGCAAATCGCCGATTCGGCGTACTCCCACGCTGGCCTGCTGGTATCCGTCGAAGACCTGTGAAAGCTGTTGGATGGGACCGAACAGCAAACCGAGATACAGGACGAATGCGATGAGCGTGCCGGTCGTTGTCGTCCCCGAAGCCACCTGGTTCGCTCCCACGAACACCACGAGTGCGAGCGCGAGGTCCGACAGCAGGGTGATGAACGGGAAGTACAGCGAGATCGCTTTCTGTGACCGCATACGGCTGACGCGATAATGCTCGGCGCGCTCGGCGAACCGGTTGGCTGCGAACTCCTCGCGTCGGTAGGCCTGTGCCGACCGCAGCCCGGCAATGTTCTCCTGAAAGTCGGCGTTGACGGCCGAGATGCGTTCCCTGGAGGTCGAGTACGCGGCGGCGGACACACGGCGAAAGAACACTGTGGCCACCACGAGCACTGGGACCACCGCGAGCGCGACCAGCCCGAGCGAGAAATCCGTGACGAGCAGCGCGGCCGCGATACCGAACACCATCAGCAGGCTGACCACTGCCGTGGAGGCGCCGGTCTGGATGAACGAGGAGAGGGCGTCCACGTCTGTGGTCATGCGCGTCATGATTCGGCCGGACAGCTCACGCTCGTAGTAGTCGAGGCCCAGACGTTGGATGTGTGCGTAGCTGCGGACGCGTAGCCCGAACAACACGCGTTCGCCTGCGCGGGCCGTGATGGTGGTGGTGGCTGCGATGACAAACCAGGTTGCTGTAGCCAGCGCCACCCCGATCGCGGTCGCGGTCCACAGTGCTCCCCGGTCACCACGCCCGACACCGTCGTCGACGGCGAAACGAACGATGGACGGGAAGGCGATCCCTGCGAGCGAGTCCAGTGCGAGCAGCGCAACAGCGACAACGAGCAGTGTTCGCACCGGCGAGAGGAGGCGGGACAGGCGAAAGTGCGGGTCGGGGGCTCGAACGTCGGCACCGGATGTTCGAGGATCCTCGGTGGCAGGGGGGAGGGCGACGACCGAGGCCCGCAGTTGCGGTGTCGAGGCGAGGTTGCCGACGGCGCCGGAGGCAGGTCCCCGGCCAGTGGGTGTGCTCGAGTGAACGGCCCGGTGCTCGGCGGTGGACGTGCCCGTGGCGGTACCCGTGTCGAAGTTGGTGTCGGGCCACAGCACACCCGACGAGGGTGGACGGGCGGCGTCCTGCCCTGGCGTGGCAACGACCGCGGGCCGGCTGTGTGCAGCTGGATCGCTGCCGGAGAGCAGCTCACGAAACAGCGGGCAGCGTTCGTCGAGATCGTCGACGGTTCCGGTGTCGATGATCCTTCCGCCGTCGAGCACGGCGACTCGGTCGGCGAGGGTGAGGGTGGAGCGTCGATGGGCGAGGATCACGGTGGTTCGGTCGCGCAGAGAACGGAGCGCGTCGAAGATCTTCGCCTCTGTAGTGGCGTCGACAGCGGATGTGGCGTCGTCGAGGACGAGGACGCGAGGATCGGTCAGCAGAGCGCGTGCAAGAGCAATGCGTTGACGCTGGCCACCGGAGAGCGTGAGTCCCCGCTCGCCCACGACGGAGTCGTATCCCTCGGGCAGTGCCTCGATGAAATCGGCTGCCTCGGCCAGCGCCGCGGCGCGCTGAATCTCCTCTGCGGTGGCGTCGGGCCGCCCGAGGGCGATATTGGCCGCGATGGTGTCGGAGAAGAGGAACGGCTCGTCGAACACGAGGCCCACGGCCTCGCGTAGTTGTGACGCGGAAACACGATCGACGTCGAATCGCTCACCGGCGCAGGTGAGCGCGACCGAACCCGAGTGTGGGCTGTAGAACCGGGGCAGTAGCAGCGACAAGGCTGTCTTGCCTGCCCCCGCATGTCCGACGATTGCGACGGTTTCTCCGGGCATGACGGTGAGGTCGAAGGATCTGAGGACATCCCGGTCGGGTTCGAATCCGAAGGTGACCGCTGAGAGGTCGAGTCCGAGCGGCCCGTCCGGTAGATCCGTCGGGTGCTCCGGTTCGGGCACCGAGGGCTCGGTGTCGATGACGTCGTAGACGCGTTCGACCGCCGCACGCGAGAGCTGCGCCATGATGACTACGGACGACAGGGTGCGAGTCACGGCGGAGAGCGTGGCGACGTACGTGGCGAAGGCGAGGAACGTGCCGACCGTAATACTGCCCTGCAAAGCCAGATAGCCGCCGAGCGCGATCACTCCGACCAGCCCGAGCTGAGGTATCACTGCCATCGAGGGGGCGAACTTCGCATTGATCTTCGTCGATCGCATTCGCTCGGCGAACAGTCGGCGTCCGAGCGCCTCCAAGCGATCCACCATGCGTTCTTCCTGGCCGAACCCCTTGACGACGCGGACGCCGGTAACCGTCTCCTCGACGTGCTGCGCGAGGTCGGATGCCCGCTGCTGGGCGGACCAGGTGGCTGCATAGAGCGTGGGCCGCAGCCGGTACACCACGAAGGACACTGCCGGAACGATGAGCAGTGCGACGACGGTGAGCAGCGGAGACAGGTAGGCCATCACACCGAGTGCCAGTACGAACTGCACGAGTGCGCCCGCGGACAACGGAACCATGGCGAGCAAACCCTGCACGAGCTGGAGGTCGGTGATGGATCGGGAGACGACCTGGCCGGTCCTGATCTCGTCCTGTTTACGGCCGTCGAGGCGCTGCAAGGAGGCGAGAAGCGCGAGCCGCAGGTCGTGTTGGACGTCGATGGACAATCGTCCCGCTAGGAGGCGTCTACCGAACTGGCAACCGAATCGGACCACACCTAGTCCGGCAATGGTCAGGGCCACGGCCGTTATCGCGCTGTTCTCGCCCGCAGCCGCGTCGTCGATAGCCACGCGAGTGAGAAGGGGAAACGAGATGTCGATCGCAGCGGCGATCAGCGTGACCGCCAACGCGCCTGTCATCGTTGCGCGGTGCAGCCAGCACTGTGCCAGGAGTCGGCGAATCCAGCCGACCTGATCGCTACCGTTTCTCACCATCGCGTGTGAACGGTAGTCCGACCCACCGACACTCGGATTTCAGTCGATATCGCGTTCGCGGGTGCGGTACCAGCCCGCTGCGAGGGCCCCGAGAGCCCACAGTGTCAACCCGATCGGTGCCCACGGCCACACCGGCAAGAGCTCGGGGTCGTCGAAGGAACCCGCGCCGATGACCGAGATGGTCAACGTCGACGGCGTAAGCTGCCAAACACCGTCGATCCCGAGCCCGGACAGGATCGCGACCACGATCATCTCGCCTACCGGGAACCACGCGACGATCGCGATCGACGGCCACGTCGGCGACCCGAACAGCAGGCCCAGCCCCGAGCCGATCAGCGACCACAGCATCACCGCGAAGAGACCGGCGGCAACACTGGCCACGATGTCTCCGGACAACGCGAATCGGCCACCGGTGAACAACAGCAGGCCGATGATGCTGAAGCTCGCCACGACCAGCCCATATCCCAGCGCGAACAGTGCGGTGACACCGACCTTCGCGGCGATGACGCGATCTCGGCCGGCGGCGGTGAGGAACGACGTCGTGATGGTGTCGTGCCGGAATTCCGTACCGACGTTGACCGCGGAGAACACCGCAGCGAAGATCATCGCCGACACGAGCGCCGCGACGAGCCCTGCCACGATGATGCCGTCGACTTCTCCGCCGTAGATCTCGTCTGTCGTGGTCGCGACCGCCGACGAGATGGCGCTGGCGCAGACGCCGACCAGCACGGGTGGGATCGCCAGAGCCCACCAGAATTTGAGTGTGGTGACCTTGCGGATTTCGGCGGTGAGCAGCGTCGTCATCGTCGATCTCCGTTCCAGGGGGATTCGGCAGGAGCAGGAGCATGCCCCTGCGGCGGTCCGTATCCAGATGGGGGACCGTAGCCAGGCGGTGGACCGTAGCCCGGTGTGGGACCGTAGCCAGGTGGTGGACCGTAGCCAGATGGGGGACCGTAGCCCGGTGGTGGACCGTAGCCCGGTGGCGGGCCGTGCGGAGTGGGCAGGGCTGCGTACTGGCCTGCCGTCATGGACAGGAAGACCTGTTCGAGATCGACGTGCTCGTAGGTCGTCCCGAACACCGTGAGACCCGCTTCGCCCGCTACGCGGGCGATGAACTCGCCGTCACTACCCGCGACACCGAGTCGGCCGTCGGGCAGCAGTTGAGAGTTGGTGACGCCGTTCGACGCCAGGGCCAGGGCGAGAGCGGCCGGATCGGAGACCGTGACGAGGATGCGGCTGGGCCGGGAGGCACGCAGTTGCTCGATGCTGCCCTGATACACCAGACGTCCGCCGCTGACGATCACGAGGCTGTTCACCGTCGCCTCCACCTCGCGCAGAAGGTGGCTCGAGATCAACACGGTTCTACCGCCTGCCGCGTACGACTTGAGGAAGTCGCGGAGCCAGGCGATGCCCTCCGGGTCGAGTCCGTTGGCCGGCTCGTCGAGCACGAGGATCTCGGGGTCACCCAGCAGCGCGGTGGCCAGCGCGAGACGCTGTCGCATGCCGAGCGAGAACCCGCCGACGGTGCGTCCACCGACATCGCTGAGACCCACCACGCGCAGGACGTCCTCGGCGCGGGTATCCGGTACACCGATCGCGGCAGTGAAGATGCGGAGATGGCCGAGCGCCGTGCGCTTGGGATGCAAACTGCGCGAGTCGAGAACCGCGCCGACCACACGGGCCGGGTGGCTCAGGCGAGAGAACGGCGCCCCGGCCACCAACCCGGCCCCGGCCGTCGGCCTGATCAGTCCGAGAAGCATCCGCAGCGTGGTCGTCTTGCCCGAGCCGTTTGGCCCGAGAAATCCGGTGATGGATCCACGCGGAACCACGAAACTGAGATCGGAGACCGCCAAGACCGTCCCGAACTGCTTCGTGAGGCCGTGGGCTTCGAGCGCGCTGTGACCGAAGCCGTGTACATCGAGACCCTGGCTCATCTGTCTTTTCCCCCGACCGTAGAAGTCAGCTGCCGAGCCGAGGACGGTCTCGGCCCGCCAGAGAGAGTACGGGTTCGCGAGAGAGTGCGGTCGAGTAGCTCAGCCGAACAGGGCTGCGGCGACCTCGCGATACGTCGCCGACGGATCGGCACCATCGGGCAGAGAATGCAGTGTGACGTGGGATGCGCCGGCGTCGAGGTGCTCGCGAAGCCGGGCCGCGATCGCGTCGGCCCCGCCGTGTGCGACGAGTGCGTCGATGAGGCGGTCGCTGCCACCTCCGCCGAGCTCGTCCTTGCTGTAGCCGAGACGCTCGAGATTGTTGGTGTAGTTGCGTAGCTGAAGGTACGGATTGTTGACCGGCGGACGGCCGATCTCGCGTGCCCGCACCGGGTCGGATTCGAGTACCGCCTTGTGCTCGGGCGCGAGTACCTTTCCGGGGCCGAGTATCTCGCGCGCCTCGGCGGTGTGTTCCGGGGTGGTGAGGTAGGGGTGCGCGCCGGCACTCCGATCAGCGGACAGCTTCAGTACCTTCGGGCCCAGTGCCGCGAGTACCCGACGTTCCAACGGCACACCGCCGATGTCCAACGCGTCGAGGTACTCCACCAGAGCCTGGTACGGCCGCCGGTATTCCTGGGTCGCCTCGGGGTGGCCCGCGCCGATGCCGAGCAGGAAGCGACCTGGATGCTTCTTCTCGATGCGGTGGTAGGACTCGGCCACCTCGGGTGCCGCCGCCGACCAGATGTTGACGATGCCGGTGGCGACGACGATGGACTCGGTCGCGTCCAGAACGTCCTCGGCCGAGACGAGATCGGCCGGGGGCGACCCGCCGAGCCAGATGGCTCCGTAGCCGGAGGACTCGATCAAGCGGGCCAGCTCGGGGCCGACCCCCGCGAAGTGTCGCCAGATGCCGTACGAACCGAGATCAGGTGTGCCATTGGTCATGTCCGGGTTCAACGCCATCACGGCCCCGAAATTCCGTCGAGCTCGTCGGGTTCGATGATTCTGGTTGCCGCCCACGTTCTCGGCGCCGGTCCGAAGGCGTCCCGGGAGTTGCGAATGACGCCCTTGCCGATGACCCGGTTGCCAGCCCCGCCGATGGCCGCGCCGATACCGGCGGGCAGCAACTTCCCGAACAGAAGAGCACTGCGCTTTGCGAGATACTTCTGGACGAACTTCTTCAGAAGTGACTTGTTCATAGTCGTCATCGCGCCGCCGGGAACGCGCGAGGTGATGAGCATTCCCCAGTTCTTCGCGGACGTTCCAACAGTTTTCTCCACGATCTGCATGCCGGATTCACCCAGCGCGACGGCCAGCACAAGAGCACGTCGCTGCTGATGATCGTGCACCGGGATCCCGTGCACGGACGCCACCGACAGCGTCAGCAGCGCCGATGACTCGATGAAGAAGGCGGTCTCGGCGCCCACCGCGCCCAGGGACGCCATCGTGCCGAGACCGGGAATGGCTGCCGCCCCGCCTACCGCGCTGCCGCTTCCGGTGACAGCGAGCAGGAAGCGCTTCTCGAGACGGTCGATGAGCTGCGTGGGACTGTCCTCGGGATGTGCCCGACGCATGTGCGCCACGTACTTCTCCACGGCCGGTCCCTGCAGGCGGCTGGCGTTGTCCAGGATCCGGACCAGCGCCTTCTCGAGTCGTCCGCCTTCCGCGACGACCTCGACCTCATCGTTGTTCTTCTTCGCCATCGACGCTCCGATCGTTCACGGTCAAGTTTTGGGCCAGAGAAGCTGGTACCCGTTCGTCAACGGTTCTACCCTGCAGAGATGGCCGGTACCCACCGCACAGGTCACTCCGAGGGCTCACGAGCACTGCCCGACGCTCGGCTGCGGCGATTTGTGTCCTCGTACGAGGGGTACCGCCTGTCTGGATTCGAGGCCGGAACGCATATCGGGATGCCGGGCCCCCTGCTGACCGTCATCGTGGCGATCGACTCGACGTTGGACATCTCGGATTCGCCGCGCCAGGGAGCATGCTCGTTCGAGACCCTGGCCAGCGGCATTTCGGCCGCTCCGGTGACGATCGTTCATGACGGCAGCCAACACGGAATTCAGCTCTCTTTGACCCCTGCCGGTGCGCGGGCACTGTTCCGCCTTCCGACCGCGGCGCTGGGGGATTGGATGGTCGACCTGAGCGAGGTGCTTCCCGACACACGAGAGTTGACCGATCGCATCGCCGCGGAGCCCTCGTGGGAGGGCCGGTTCGAGATCCTCGACGACATCCTGTGCCGATCACTGATCGAGCCCGAGCTCGATCCGACACTCACCGAGGCCTGGCGGCAACTGGTCCTCTCCGGCGGATCGGTACGGGTCGATCAGGTGGCTCGCGATATCGGGTGGAGCCGTCGTCACCTGATCAACCGCTTCTCCGCCGAATTCGGCGTGACGCCCAAGGAGTCGGCCAGGATCGCACGTTTCCATCGTTCCCATCAGATGCTGAGACGGCCCGCGGCGCCGTTGCTCGCCGACGTCGCCGCCCAATGCGGCTACTACGACCAGGCACACATGGCGCGTGAGTGGCGCGAACTGGCTGGGTCGTCGCCGACGCAGTGGCGTCGGGGAGAGCAGTTCGCATTCGTACAAGACGGAGGCGAGGTTACCGAGAAGACTCTGCAGTCATGACCGATACACGTACCCACATCTGGCCCTGTTTCCTCTACGACGACGCCCGTGCGGCCATCCGGTTTCTCGTCGACGTGCTCGGGTTCACCGAAGCCGTCGTGTACGGCGACGGTGACCGAGTCGACCACGCCGAACTCCGCTGGCCCGAGGGCGGCGGGGTCATGCTCGGCACTGTCCAACGGGTCGTTCCGCAGGCTCCACTCCTGGCCGAGTCGGACAGCGCGCTTGCCGATCTACCCGCGGGGGTCGGCGCGGCGTATGTCGTCACCGACGACCCCGACATGATTCACGAACGCGTGGTTGCTGCCGGTGGCAACATCGTTCATCCGCTGCAGGACGAGGACTACGGGAGCCGCGGCTTCACCTGCCGCGACCCCGAAGGTGTGCACTGGAGCTTCGGGACCTACAGCGGAACCTGAGCAGGGACCCAGTGATCTGCGGGTACGACCTCCTCGGCCTTCGGTGGCGGCGGCGGTGTGCCGTCGCCGAAGGGACGACCGCCCAGTGACTCGCGTCCGTGGGGTTCGAGCCAACCGTGAAGGTCGGGGCCCTTCGGAACGATCGACGTCGGATCGATGTCTGTGTGCACTTCGTAGTAGTGGCGCTTGATGTGATCGAAGTCGACGGTGTCGCCGAAGCCCGGTGTCTGGAACAGATCACGGACGTAGTCCCAGAGCACTGGGATCTCGCTCAGCTTGCTCCGGTTGCACTTGAAGTGGCCGTGGTACACGGCATCGAAACGCACGAGCGTGGTGAACAACCGAATGTCGGCCTCGGTGATCGTCTCGCCCACCAGGTACCGCTGATCGGTGAGCCGTCCGGCGAGCCAGTCCAAGCGTGCGAAGAGCTGCTCGTACGCCTTGTCGTACGCCTGCTGCGTTCCGGCGAAACCGCAGCGGTAGACGCCGTTGTTGACGTCACGGAAGACGAGTTCGGCTACTTCGTCGATTTCTCCGCGAAGGGCCTCCGGGTAGAGATCGGGTGCGCCCTCACGGTGGTACTGCGTCCACTCGGTCGAGAAATCTAGTGTGATCTGCGGGTAGTTGTTGGTCACGACCTGGCCGGTGGCGATCTCGACGATCGCGGGGACGGTGATGCCGCGGGGGTAGTCGCGGTAGCGAGCGAAGTACGCCTCCTGGAGCCGATTGACCTTCAGGACCGCATCGACACCGCCGGGCTCCTCGTCGAAGTTCCAACTGCTCTCGTCGTGCGTCGGGCCAGGGATACCGAGCGAGATGACATCTTCGAGGCCGAGCAGGCGACGGACGATGATCGTCCGGTGCGCCCACGGGCACGCTCGCGCAGCGACCAGCCGGTAGCGGCCGGGCTCGACGGGGTATCCGTCACGTCCATCGGCTGTGATGCGCGTCTCGATGTAGTTGGTGTCTCGGTTGAATTCCTTGCCGTTCTCGACATAGCTCATGATTCCCAATTTACGGATTGTCCGCGTCCGACGGATTCGACAGGTCGACGGAGATGAACACACCCCACTCCTCGTATCCGAGGCGGGCCGCCAGCCGTCGCGCTGTTCCGTTCTCTGCGCTCGATCGCCACTGCGGGATCATGCCCTCGTCGAAGGCTTCGTTGGTGGCGAGCCGGGCCACCACCTGGGCGTTGCCCTGCCGCCGTGCCGTGGGGGCCGTCAGAACAGCGACGTCGGCCAGCACGCCCTCCCATTCGAGATGGGCAGCAGCGGACAACGATGCGGCCGAGTCCGCAGGGCGATCGTCGCCGAGCAAGGTGAACCACGATCGTTTCCGGGTCAGGTCCGCAGCAATGACGTCGTCGGGCGCACAGAGTGCCTCCAGGCCGAGCACATGGCCGAGTTCACGTGAGATCAACGGGTCGTGGCGGTCGAGCGTGGTTCCCACCTCGTCCGCGAAGGCCAGCACCGTCGGGCCGTAGGTGCGTCCGGCGGTGCTTTTCAACAGCTCGCCCAGAGCGCCGCGTTTCGAGAGTTCTTCGTCGGTGCGCGCCTCGGCCGCTGTGAGCGCATCCTTCGGTCCGAGCAGCGCGCTGGAATCGCCGAGTCGCACGAATGTGACGCAAGTCGCATTCGGGTCGACGGCGGTGTGCCGATGGTCCGGCCGCAATGCCGAATCGTCAAGCCCGAGATGCCTCGACCACGCGAGACGGATGATGTCGTGATGATGGGAATCCACCGTCGCAAGGCTATCGCGCCGTGTGTGAAAGCAAGCTGAGTAATTTTTTTGCCCCCGACGTATCGCATCTGGCGTTTGGATGGCATGATTGTGAAATGAGATTGGAGCTTCGACGTGAAGGTCCAGCTCGCTACAGAAGGTTTACGGTATGACGCAGGGCAGTGTTAAGTGGTTCAACGGCGAAAAGGGCTTCGGCTTCATCGAGCAGGACGGTGGCGGACCTGACGTGTTCGTTCACTACTCGGAGATCCAGGGAACTGGCTTCAAGTCGCTCGACGAGGGTCAGCGCGTGGAGTTCGAGGTCGGCCAGGGCCAGAAGGGCCCCCAGGCCACAGGCGTTCGCGCTATCTGATCCCCCCAAGGATCGCCACCCGAAATTGCTGACGGCTTAATGCTGTCTTCAGTTCAGGTAACTCGAAGGCCGGATACATGGGAAGCAATTCCCGAGTATCCGGCCTTCGTGCTGTGTGCGGCTTCGCCGCATGTGCGCGGAAATACATAGAGGGCTATGTATTTCCGCGCACATGCAGCGAAGCTGCCTATAGGCCCAGATCGCGGCCGATGAGCTCCTTCATGATCTCGTTCGATCCCGCCCAGATCTTCGTGACGCGGGCGTCCTTCCACGCGCGAGCCGCGCGGTACTCGTTCATGTAGCCGTAGCCACCGTGCAGTTGGACGCAGTGGTCGAGGATCTCGTTCTGGACCTGCGAACTCCACCATTTCGCCTTCGCCGCATCGATCGCGGTGAGCTCCCCGACGCCGTGCGCCGCGATGCAGTTGTCGACATAGGCCTGCGCCACATCTAGTTTCGTACTGAGCTCGGCGAGCAGAAACTTGTTCCACTGAAGCGAGCCGATCTGCTGTCCGAAGGCCTTTCGGTCCTTGGCGTACTGGATCGTTTCCTCGAGAATCGGCCGTACATGCCCCAGGTTGGCGACCGAACAACTGATGCGTTCCTGTGGCAGCAGCTGCATCATGTGGATGAACCCGTTGTCGTATTCACCGATCATGTTGGAGCTGGGCACCCGCACGTTCTCGAAGAACAGCTCGGCGGTATCGGATTCCGGTTGGCCGACCTTGTCGAGCTTGCGTCCGCGCGAGAAACCCTCGGTCCCGTTTTCGACGGCGAAGAGCGTTATGCCCTTGGCCTTCTTCTCCGGCGTCGTCCGGGTGGCGACGATGACGAGGTCGGCGCTGTTGCCGTTGGTGATGAACGTTTTCGACCCGTTGATGATGAAGTCGTCGCCGTCCGCGACCGCTGTGGTCTTGAGCGCGGCGAGATCGGATCCGCCCGATGGTTCAGTCATGGCGATGGCCGTGAGAATTTCGCCGCTGCAGAACCCCGGCAGCCAGCGCTTCTTTTGCTCCTCGGTGGTCAGCTTCACCAGGTAGGGCGCGACGATGTCGATGTGAATGCCGAAGCACGACGCCACCGCGGCGCTCGAGCGGGCGAGTTCCTCGCCGAGAACGGCGTTGAAGCGGTAGTCGTCGGCGCCGCTGCCGCCGTATTCCTCGGGCACCTCGAGCCCGAGGAATCCGTTGCGTCCGGCTTCGAGCCAGATGTCGCGATCGATGAAACGCTGCTCGGCGAGCTCTTCTTCGCGGGGTCTTATGGTGCGGGTGACGAACTCGCGGGCGGATTCGCGGAACGCGTCGTGGTCCTGCTCGAACAAGCTGCGCTTCATAGTGTTCCTCCAAGTAACGGTAATTTGGTCGCAATATACTCGTGAGTAGCAATCGGTCCGGCGCAGTGTGGCACTCTGGCACCCATGGCCGATGAACCCACTTCGCTAGTCAGGTACTCGACGGACGCCGGCGCAGAGGTTGCCGTGCTCAACTTCCACCACGGACCGCTCAACCTCTTCGATCAGGCGATGTTCGACGCCGTAGCGGCGAACGTCGCTGATCTGACGGCGAATCCGCCGCGGGCGGTGCTGCTGCGCGCCGACGGCAAGGTCAACTCGGCAGGCGTCGACGTGCACGTGTTCGACGGGCTGTCCGCGCAACAGGGCGCCGATATGTGGCGTCAGTTGTTCGCCGACATCGCGCATCCGCTCGAGGCTCTGCCGTGCCCGGTCGTCTACGCCGCGCACGGCCTGACCCTGACGGCCGCCTTCGAGATCTCGCTGGCCTGCGACATCATTCTCGCGGGTCCCAGAGCCAAGTTCGGTCTCGTCGAAACCGTTGTGGGACTGACACCGTCGATGGGCGGCCCGCAGCGTCTCGCCGAGCGTGCCGGTTCGGGTCGGGCGCGCGAACTGGTCATGACCGGTGACCTCTACGACGCCCAGACGATGCTGGAGTGGGGCGTGGTCAATGCCATCCACACCGATGTCGACGGCGAGGCCGTTGCCCTG
The DNA here is from genome assembly GCF_020889545.1 of Rhodococcus sp. I2R. Lineage (NCBI taxonomy): Bacteria > Bacillati > Actinomycetota > Actinomycetes > Mycobacteriales > Nocardiaceae > Rhodococcus > Rhodococcus sp. I2R. The sequence continues at coordinate 34,112 of NZ_JAHUTG010000010.1, read as the reverse complement.
ACCGAGCGGCTGGCCGCCGGCCCGACGGTGGCGCATGCTGCCACCAAAAAGATTGTGGCAGCGTGGCGTTCGGGCGGCGTCGCGCATGCGGACGAGATCACCTCGGACGTGTCCGGGGCGTTGTTCGAGACCGATGATCTTCGCGGCGCCGTCCGTAGCTTTCTGGAGAACGGGCCGGGGAAGGCGACGTACACCGGTAAGTAGTGTTGCGGCGATGACGACAATGCCCCTCGCGGAACTGCACATGCACATCGAGGGTTCGCTCGAGCCCCCGCAGATCTTCGAGTTCGCCGAGCGTAACGCGATCACGTTGCCGTACGCGGACATCGAGGAACTGCGGGGGCTGTACGAGTTCTCGGATCTGGGTTCGTTCTTGGATCTGTACTACGCCAACATGTCCGTGCTGCTCACTGCACAGGATTTCGCCGATCTGGCTCGCGCATACTTTTCCCGCGCTGCGGCGGGCGGTGTCACGCACGCGGAGATCTTCTTCGATCCGCAGGCGCACACCTCTCGTGGGGTGCCGTTGGAGGCGGTCGTCGAGGGGCTGGCCGACGCCGCGGCGTCGAGTGAACGTGAGTTCGGCGTCTCGAGCGGTCTGATCGCGTCGATTCTGCGGGACAAGCCTGTGTTGCATGCGAACAAGCTGCTCGACGATCTGCTGGCAATGAAGGCCCCGATCATCGGACTCGGTCTGGATTCGGCCGAGGCGGGGTTTCCGCCGTCGCTGTTCGTCGACGTTTTCGCGAAGGCGCGGGCGGAGGGTTTGCACGTCGTCGCACACGCGGGGGAAGAGGGACCCGCGGAATACATCTGGGAGGCGCTCGATCTGTTGCACGTGGAGCGGATCGATCACGGGGTGCGCTGCCTGGATGACGACGCACTCGTCACACGGCTGGTCGAGGAGCAGATCCCGTTGACGGTCTGTCCGCTGTCGAACGTGCGGCTCAGAGTCATCGACACCCTTGCCGATCACCCGATCAGGGGCATGATCGAGCGGGGATTGTTGGTGACGGTCAATTCCGATGATCCGGCATACTTCGGGGGCTACGTCGAGGACAACTTCGCGGCGCTCGTCGACCAGGTGGGACTGACCGAGGCCGAAAGCGAGATCCTACGTACCAATTCGATGAAGGCCACTTTCATCTGACGGTGACGAACGCCTGCGGGTAGCCGGTTGCACCGTCGGGCACGGTGTCGGCGGTCGTCGCGGTCTGGATTTCACCTTCGGCGTCGGTCGCGCGGGCCCGAAGGAAATGCTCGCCCGGCGGCGCGTCCCATTCGATGGTCCACTGCCGCCAGGTGTTCTCGGAGTATTCCTCCGACAACGTCGCCGGCATCCAGTCACCGTCATCGATCTGCACTTCCACGGCGGAGATGCCGGTGTGTTGTTTCCAGGCCACGCCGGCGATGACGACCGGTCCGGCCTCGACGGCGGCACCGGATCGGGGTGTGTCGATACGCGATGCCGTTTTGATCGGCCCGCGCTCGCCCCAGCCGCGGTCGGTCCAGTACGCGCTGGCCCGGTCGAAGCGCGTGACTTCCAGATCGGTGACCCATTTGGTCGCCGAAACGTAGCCGTAGAGACCGGGGACGACCAGACGCGCCGGGTAGCCGTGCTCGACGGGGAGCGGCGCACCGTTCATCCCGACGGCCAGGAGCGCGTCCCGTCCGTCGAGCAGAACCTCCAGTGGCGTTCCTGCGGTGAATGCGTCGTGACTGGAGGAGAGCACCATGTCCGCGCCGTCCTCGATGCCCGCTTCCTCCAGCAGGTCTTTCAGCGGGTAGCCGATCCACGTGGCGTTGCCGACGAGATCCCCGCCGACGATGTTCGACACGCAGGTCAGGGTCACTGTGCTCTCGACGGCCTGCCGTTCGGCAAGATCGGCGAAGGTGATCTCCAGTTCCCGCTCGACCATGCCGTGAATGCGCAGCGACCACGTCTCCGACGACACTTGCGGCACTACGAGCGCGGTGTCGATGCGATAGAAGTCCTCGTTCGGAGTGATGTACGAGGGCAGTCCTTCGATGTTCAGGTCCGCACCGGCGGGGATCGGTGGCTGCGGCGTCGGCGTCGGGAGGATGAAGCCGAGTCGGTTGGCTGTGACGCTGCGGGCCTGCCCGATCATGCGACCGGCTGTTCCGGCGGCCACCGCGACAAACCCTGCCGCGACGGCCAGCCCGAGGAAGCTCCGCCTGCTCAGGCCGCCGGGAACCTCCGGTTCGGTGGTGCTGATCAGTGCGTGCAGCACGACGATGCCGGCTGCGACGCCCAGGACGGTCGGTAGTGCCGACAGCGGTGTGGCGCCCGAGCGGGTGACCGCAGCGAGGACCCCGATAGCTCCGAGTCCCGCGAACAGCACTGCGCCGAACGGACGACGCAACAGCCCGGCGCCGGCGGAGATCAGCGCGATGACGATGCCCATGCCGATGAACAGGGCGAGTTTGTCCGCGGTGCCGAAGGTGTCGATCGCCCAGTCGCGGAGAGCCTCGGGGGTGTTGTCGACCACGGCCGAGCCGACTGCAACGACCGGCGACGAGGTCGGTCCGAACGGAACCGAGACCAATTCGCCGACCCCGACGATCACTCCGGCGGCGATGCTCCCGGAGAGCGCGCGTTTCCACATCTCTCCAACATAAGTGTCCGCGACGGCGGCTAGCAGAGGAGTATGAGACGTGGGTAACATCCGCAACCGCCGCGACGACATATCTCTGTAGTCGCTGCACACGTACTGCCGGGGTTTCACGCCACACCCCATATCTCGAAGACTCGACCCCGGAGGCCCTTGAAATGACCGTCATCAGTGATTTATCGCAGTTTTCGTTTGTCGACATCGCTGACCGGGCGCCCAGAGCCTCCTCCACAGTCGTTTCGATCCGCGCGGGCGGTACGCGTTCGCCGGTCTTCTGCATTCATTCCATCGACGGTCGTGCGGGCAGATACGCCGCACTGGCCGCACACATCGACGGGGACCGCCCCGTCTACGGCGTCGAGACATCGGCGTCCGTGCCGCGCGCGTCCTCGGTATCCGCGCTGGCCGAGCGCTACGCCGACGATATTCTCGCAGTGCGGGGCAATGGGCCGATCAACCTTCTGGGTGTGTCGTTCGGGGGCCTGCTCGCTCACGCCGTCGCCGTGGCGCTGCAGCTAGGCGGACTCGCGGTCAACAGCCTGGCGCTGCTCGGCAGTAGCCCCGTTCAACCCCCGCGCGCCGACGAGCCGGCGGACGAGCTCCTCGCAGGCATCGGCGAGGACGTCGATCGAAGCCGAGCCGAGGAGCTCGTCGCCCTCGCCACCGATCATCAAGAGCTGGCGAAGCAGCATTTCCCAGGTGTCTACCGCGGCAAAGCGCTCGTCGTCTCGACCGTGGGGTCCGACGCCGGCGCGGCGTGGCACGCCTTCGTCAGCGGGACGGTTTCGAAGTACGAGGTCCCCGACGCATCGGCTTTCGGGCTCGTCGGGCCGTTGGTGAACCGGCACCTGTAGCCCCGCTTACCCGAGGACGGTTCGCAGATACTCGTTCTGGAACAGGCCGTCGGGATCGAGTCGGTCGCGAACCCCGCGGAAGTCATCGAAGCGGTCGTAGATTCCGGCGAAATCTTCGGCGACCAGCCCGTGCAGCTTGCCCCAGTGCGGGCGCCCACCGACGCTGCGCGCGATCGCTTCCACCGCGGTGAAGTATTCACGGTGATCCCGGCGGTGGTACTGATGCACCGCGACGTACGCGCTGGTGCGCTCGTAGGCCGTCGAGAGCCAGATGTCGTCGGCCGCCGCGAATCGCACTTCCACCGGGAAGGCGACGGTACACGAGGACGATTCGAGCCAGCGGTCGATCTCGCGCACCACGTACGGGATAGATTCCGACGGCACCGCGTACTCCATCTCGCGAAACCGAACCTTCCGCGACGAGGCGAACACGCGGTGGCTGCGATCGGTGTACTCCCGCGCGGACAGCACTCTCGAGGAGACGGCATTAGCGCGCGGTATCGCCGCGGGAAACCGCGTCACGATGCGGTTGATGGCCTCGAAGGCCTTGTTCGACATGAGCTCGTCGTCGACGTAGGACGAGAGCCTGCCCAGGGGAGCCAGCGGTGTCCCCAGCGGCATCCGAGTGTTGGCCTTGGTGAGAACTCGGTCTGTGTGCGGGAACCAGTAGAACTCGAAGTGATCTGTCCGGGACACCGTTTCGTCGAGTTCGGCGAGTGTGCCGGTCAGGGTCGCGGGTGCCTCGCGGGCCGCGAGCGCGAATGCCGGCACGCAATGCACCGTGACACCGGTGATAATGCCGAGCGCGCCGAGACCGATGCGCGCAGCGTCGAAGATGTCTGCATTCTCCTGCCGCGAGCACGCGAGGAGTCGACCGTCCGCGGTGAGAATTTCCAGAGCACGCACCTGCGCGGCGATGCCACCGAACCTCGCCCCAGTCCCGTGAGTGCCGGTCGAGATGGCACCGGCGATGGACTGCTCGTCGATGTCGCCGAGGTTGGTCATCGACAGCCCGAGATCCCACAACGTGGCTGTGAGCTCTTTCAATCGTGTGCCGGCGAGCACCGTCACCAGCGCGGACCCGTCGGCATCGGTGACCACCGATTCGATGCCGCTGATCCGATCCAGGCTCACCTGAGTTCCGTCGGTGACGGCGATCGAGGTGAACGAGTGGCCCGCGCCGACGCATTTGACGGTGGTCTCGGCGCGCAGCACCACGGCCCGCAGTTCCTCGACGGTGCCAGGCTCGGCGAACTCGGTTGGATGCGCTCGCTGATTGCCTGCCCAGTTCTGCCACTCCAGCCCCGTCATCGGTCAACTATGAATGCGCACCTCCGCCACGGTCAATTCACGGCCCCCATCGCCCGTGCGCGCCTACTATCGGGAAGCATGCAGACCCGGTTGCCCGTAGATGCACGGCGCACTCGACTGGTCGCGGCCGCATTGAACGTCGCCGAGCAGGTGGGGATCGAGGGCTTGACCGTTCGCCGGGTCGCCGAGGAAGCAGGCGTACCGCGTGGCGCCGTCTACTACTGCTTCGAGTCCAAGGAAATTCTCGTCACGGCGATGGGCGAGGGTCTGATCGTCGACATCACCGGGGCGCTGCACGCCGCCTTGAACGCAGCGGTCGACGCATGCGAACTCACCGGGACCAGGGGACTTCGTGAATTGCTGCACAGCGGACTGAGTGCGGTGTGGCCGATCGTCGAGCGATCAGCCGACCGCCAGCTGCTGTCCTACGAGATCAAGACCTATCTGCTCCGGCATCGAGCGCTGGGTTCGGAGCAGGCTGCCGCTCTCGCCAGTGGGCAGTACCGGATTCGTGACACCGAGGCATTCGAGTTCTTCAGCCGCGCGGCAGAGCACACGGGAACACGATGGCTGGAACCGGTCGACTCGGTGGCCCGATTCGGAATGGCGACCGTCGATGGGCTGATTCTGCGGTGGCTGGTCGATCGTGACGACATCGCCGTCATAGCTGCACTGGACGACCTGGCCGGTGTGATCGCCGCGAAGGCCGTCGAGCGCCCGTGAAGGGTGCAGATGCCGTCGGAGGGTGCTTGACTGGGCCCGTGACGTCACTTCTCGGCCGCAGCCCGACCGCCCTCGACCGCATCTCCAGGGTCAGCGCCGATCTCGAACCCCCGTTCGCGGCACTCGATGCCGCGGCGTTCGAGACCAACGCGCACGAGTTGATTCGACGAGGAAACGGCCTTCCGGTGCGAGTGGCGAGCAAGTCCGTTCGCTCTCGCGCAATTCTGGAACGAGTGCTGGGCGCCGACCTCACTGCCGCGCAGGGGTTTGCGGGCCTCATGTGTTACTCACCGTCCGAGGCGATCTGGCTGGCGCGGCTCGGAGCGCAAGACATTCTCATGGGGTACCCGACGGTCGACAAGTCCGCCCTGGCCACCATCACACGCGACCGAGTGCTCTCTGGCCGCATCACGCTGATGGTCGACGACCCGGCACACCTCGACATCATCCGCGACGCAGCAGGATCCGATCTGGTCAAGCCGCGTATCTGCATCGACGTCGACGCTTCCCTTCGGATCGGCCCGCTGCACATCGGAGTTCGGCGATCCCCGCTGCGCGAGCCGGGGCAGGTCGCCGAGTTCGCCCGTCTCGCCAAGGAGCGGGGGTTTCGAGTCGTCGGAGTCATGTTCTACGAGGCGCAGATCGCCGGACTGCCCGACTCGAACATCGCCGTCGAGTTGATGAAGAGGGCCTCGGTAGCGGACCTGAAACTGCGCAGAGGGGAGGTCGTCGACGCGGTCACCGATGTGGTCGGCAGCCTCGAAATCGTAAACAGTGGCGGGACGGGTTCGCTGGAGGTCAGCTCGGCCGACCCCGTCGTCACCGAGGTCACGGCCGGCTCCGGATTGTTCGTGCCCACCCTGTTCGATCGCTATCGGGCCTTCACTCCGAATCCGGCGTTGTACTTCGCGCTGCCCGTGGTCCGCACTCCTACGCCGGCCGTCGCAACGACCTTCGGCGGCGGCTACGTAGCCTCCGGTCCGGCCTCGCGGTCGCGCGCGCCTTCGCCGGTGGCGATGAACACCGCCCTCGGCGGCCTCGTGCGCGGTGGGTTGAAACTTCTGCGAAACGAAGGAGCAGGTGAGGTTCAGACGCCGGTCGCCGTGCCACCCGGAAGCGTCACCATCGGAGATCGCATCTGGTTCCGGCACGCCAAAGCCGGGGAAGTGTGCGAACGCTTCGACACCCTGCACATCGCCGAGGAAGACGGCACCGTCACCGCCGTCCCCACCTACCGCGGTGAGGGCAAGAACTTCGGCTGAGACCGGGGCATGTTCGAAGCAGGGCTCATCACCCGGTGAGGGCCATGAATGCCCCCAGGGTTTCGAGGCCGTCGGGTGTCGCGGGGAGGTAGTGCGTCAGCGTTCGCGCCTGCACGACGATCGCCGCCCACTGGCCGCGGGAGATCGCGACGTTCAACCGGTTTCGTGAGAGCAGAAAGCGCGCCCCGTGGGGCGAATCGCCTGCATTCGATGCGGTCATCGACACGATCGAAATCGGTGCCTGCCGCCCCTGGAACTTGTCGACAGTGCCGACGGGGACGTCCGCGAGGCCCGCGCGTTCGAGATGTTCGCGAATGAGAGCCACCTGCGCGTTGTACGGCGCTACGACGATGAAGTCGCCGGGCGTCAGGCCCCGCGTCGCGTCGTGGGTTTCCGGATCGACCCACGGCAAACCGACAAGCGATTCGATCTGCCGCCTGATCTCCTCGGCCTCCTCCGGTGAGTCGGTGGTGTTCGCGTGGTGATCGACGGTCACGGCGTGCAGCCCCGGTGCCAGACCGTGGAGCACCCGCGTGCCCGTGGCCTGCTCGTTGGAGAACAGACGGCCCTCGTACGACAGCGCCGAGACCGGTGCGCACAGTGCAGGGTGCATGCGCCAGGTCCGGCTCAGAAAGTAGCCGCGGTCGGCGGGCAACGCGTCGTGTCCTTCGGCGAGCCATCCCAGGGCCGACTCGTCCACCGGTTCGGGGTGCGTGCCCTGACTGACCTGGGGTAGCTGTTGGGGATCGCCCAACAGCAGCAGGTTCTGTGCAGCACCGGCGACAGCGATGGTGTTGGCCAGCGAGAACTGTCCCGCCTCGTCGACGACGAGTAGATCGAGCGAACCCGGCACGACGCGAGTGTCGAGCGAGAAGTCCCAGGCCGTCCCGCCGATAACGCAACCGCCGGCGGCGTCGGCGACGAAACCGGGATAGTCCGCATCGCGCAACAGGGTGTGCTCGGTCGGCGCCTTCTTCCCGATCAGTTCGGGGGCGACCCCCGCCTTCGCGATCGCATCCAGGAGGTTCTCCACCACCGAGTGAGACTGCGCGACGACGCCGACGCGCCACTGTCGCTGCTCGACGAGCCGTGCGATCACCGTTGCCGCCGTGTAGGTCTTGCCAGTGCCAGGAGGGCCTTGCACAGCGAGATACGAGTTGTCGAGATCTTCCAATGCCGCAGCAATCGCATCGACGTAGTTCCCGGCGCCGTGCTCGCCGACCACGATCGCGGGCAGCGGCCGGCCCGAGAGTGTCCGCGGCGCCGACCGTGCCGCCAGATCGGCCATCGCGGTTGTGGGCAGATTCGGCAACGACCGCTCGACCTCGGACGCCGCGCGGACGATCGCCGCTTCCAGGCTGACGGTGCGGATGGGCGCGTCGGGTGCAATCGCCATCGGAACTTGCTCATACGGATCGGCGCCCGCGGCGAGCTTCTCCTCGACCACGACGAACGCCTCGCTGACCTCGACGACGTCGGCCTTGCTGCACGCCCGATAGCTGGGGTGCGGTTGGTCCAACCCGTCGGGGGCCGGCACGTCGTACAGCAGTCGCACGGTCTTGCCGAGGCTGTTGCCGACGCTCCCGTGCAACGTCAGCCGACGCCGAAGGAGCTTCTGCCTGGGCGTGGTCTTCGCCCATACCGAATCGATCGAGCCGGTGTCCACCTTCACCACATCGCCGGACTCGGCCCATTCGTCGACCGGGCTCTGCAACCGGTCGAAGTGGGCCCACCAGAACGGCTTGCGTTCTCGGCGGTGATACCCGATCGATCCGGCGTAGAGGGCCACCGCCTGCGCCTGCGGTGAGCGCTCGGAGACTGGGCCGTAGCCGACGAACTCGCGCAACGACTCTTCGGCAGGGTCGATTTCCTCGACCGACTCGGGTGCGAGGGCGGCCGGTGCCCGCGGCGTGACACCGACGTCGGCCGCTCGGGTGAGCAGCCAGTCGCGCAGCCGAACTGTCGACTCGCAGTCGTAGCGGTTGTATTCGGCGATCTCGGCGAGCAACGCGTCGGCCTCCTCGGTACACCCTCGATCGCGCAGGTCGCACCAGTTCGCGTACTCGACTATCGACGCGGCGGCGTTGGTGACCTCGCCGTCTCGACTGCCCGGCATGTACAGCGGCTCCAGCTTCTTGATGCTGTAGGACCGCTCACCGATGCGCAGTGATGCCCGCACGACGGGGTAGAGGTCCACGAGAACGTTCTCGCGAAGCAGGTCGTCGACGACATCCTCGCCGACGCCGTACCGTCCGGCGAGACGCAACAGCGCCGTCTTCTCGTAGGCCGCGTAGTGGTAGACGTGCATCCCAGGATACTCGCGCCGACGCGCGGTCACGTACTCGAGGAAGGCAGTCAACGCCGCCCGCTCCTGCGCTCGGTCGTGGGCCCAGAACGGTGTGAACGCGCCGCCTGCGTCGAGTACGCCGAAGAGATACTCGAGACCCCAGTCCGCAGTGCCCTCGGTCCACAGCGGGTCACCCTCGAAGTCGAAGAACACATCTCCCGCGTTCGGCTCCGGAATGCTGCCCAGCGCAGCGGCATCGATGATCTCGTATTCGGGCACACCGCTCATCGACTGCGCTACCTGCAGTCTCGCCTGCGCAGCGAGGTTTCCGAGTACGCGGGCAGAGATACCCTCGACGGGTCCGTCGAGCGCGGCGAGCTTAGTCATGGTGGTGACGCCGGCGTCGACGAGATGTGCTCGGTTGCCTCCGCTGATGCCGGCGACGAGGAGCAGGTCCTCGCGGGCGATGACCTGCTCCTCGCACGCATCGCACCGCCCGCAAGCGGTGTACCGGGGGTCGGCCCAGTCGACGGGTTCGGCGTCGGCGACATGCTCGTCGATGATCTCCTCGAGGTGGGCTCGCTGGCGACGGTAGACCGGGAGCAGGTCCTTGGTTGCGTGGTCGGTGGTGGAGCCGTCGCCGAGCATCAGGTGCAGGTGCCGGGCCACCTCGATGCCGTTGGTTTCGAGCGCATCCGCATACGCGGCCAGCTGCAGCAGGGCCGGTACTCGGGCGTGCCGCGACAGCTTCGTGTCGTACACGGAGTACGCGGTGTCGTTCGACCGAGTGCCTTCCTTGACCAGGAAGTCGCAGAACCCGAGGAAGCGGCCGTCGAAGAACGTGGCCTGATACAACACGTCGTACTTCCACAGCGCGGTTTCGATGGTGGCGGCATTGGCGTCGGCCAGACCGAGGAGCGTGCGCTCGGGCCTGGGCATGATCGCGACACCCGCTCCGAACCTGCTCTGGAACAGGTCGAGTTGACGGCGTTCGTGCGCGAGGCCGAGAGACGAGGTGCGTTCGAGCATGGGGTCTGCGGCGTCGTGAACGGTGTCGATTCGGCCGAGCTTTGCATCGAGGGTGCGAAGCAACGCGTACTCGCACGACGCGGCGGCCGAGAGGTCGCTGGCGCTGTAAACGACGCGGTCGGCCAAGAGGAACACGCGCCCAACTGTAGGTGAGTGCACCGACGCCGAAGCTCGGCATGCAAAATAGCCGAATGCCTTTTTTCGAGGGAGTCACCGGTGCCGTCCACTATCGCTCGTGGACGACGACCCATCCGCGTCTGGTTCTGGTATTTCTTCACGGTCTCGGCCAGCACAGCGGCCATTACCATCGCTTCTCCCGCGTCCTCAACAACGAGGACATCGACGTGTGGGCGATCGATCACGTCGGACACGGTTTGACCGAGGGAGAGTTGTCGGACGCATCGCAGATTGCCGGGTTGGCGAAGAACGCGCTGCAGCTGGCAAGTCTCGCTCGTGCCGAGCGTTCGGGGGTGCCGATGGCGCTGATGGGCCATTCGCTGGGGGCGGCGACCGCGATCGCCGCCCTGACCGAGGAGCCGAGCGGATTCTGCGCGGCGGTGCTGTGCGGAACACCGAAGTCGACGACTGGAAAGCTCTCGGATCTCGACGACACCGCGGTGCCCTTGTTGGCCGTGCACGGGGTGGACGACCGGATGGCGCCGATCGATGCCGTGCGTGCCTGGATCCCGAACGTGCCCGGGGCGCAGTTGCGCGAATACGAGGACGCAGGTCACGACCTGCTGCACGAGAAGGTACACCGGACCGTCTCGCTGGACGCGGCTACCTTCTTACTCGAACACGTGTAGCGCACTACGAAAGCAGGGCCCGTGTGATGCACACGGGCCCTGCTTTCATGCGGTGGAGATCAGCTGTAGATAGCTTCGATCTCGGATCCACGCTCCTGATGAATGACGTTGCGCTTGAGCTTCATCGTCGGGGTGAGTTCGCCGGTCTCGGCGGTGAAGTCGACCTCGAGCACCGAGTACTTCTTGATCTGCTCTGCCTTCGAGACCTTCTTGTTGGCGTCGGCGACGGCCCGGTCGACCTCGGCGATGAGGTCGGGGTTCTTCTTCAGATCCTCGAACGCGATGTTCTCGGCGATGCTGTGGCGTTCCTTCCATCCCGGTAGTGCTTCGGGATCGAGGGTGATCAACGCACCGATGAACGGCTTGCCGTCTCCGACCACGAGGCACTGACTGATCAGAGCGTTCGCGCGGAGTGCATCCTCGAGCACGGCCGGCGCAACGTTCTTGCCGCCGGCGGTGACGATGATTTCCTTCTTGCGGCCGGTGATCGAGACGAACCCGTCCTGATCGATCGATCCGAGGTCACCGGTGTGGAACCAGCCGTCGACGATCGATTCGGCTGTCGCCTTGTCGTTGTGCCAGTAGCCGCCGAACACGACCGGTCCCTTGACCAGAAGCTCGCCGTCGTCGGCGATCTTAGCGGCGTGGCCGTTCAACGGCTTGCCGACGCTGCCGATGCGCTGCTCGGTGGTGGTGTTGACGGTGATCGCCGCGCTGGTCTCGGTGAGGCCGTAGCCCTCGTAGACGGGAATGCCGACGCCGCGGAAGAAGTGTCCGAGACGAGCGCCGAGGGCTGCGCCGCCGGAGACCGCCCGCTCGCAGTTGCCGCCCAGCGCTGTGCGGAGCTTGGAGTACACGAGCTTGTCGAACACGGCGTGCTTGGCGCTCAGGATCAGGCCGGGCCCACCCTTATCCTTGGCCTCGCTCCACTCGATGGCGGTGGCTGCGGCCTTGTCGAAGATCTTGCCCTTGCCGCCGTCGTATGCCTTCTGCTTGGCCGAGTTGTAGACCTTCTCGAAGACGCGGGGCACCGAGAGAATGAAGTCGGGCTTGAACGTGGCGAACTGGTCGAGCAGGGTGGTCACGTCGGAGGTGTGTCCGATGGTCACCTTCGACTCGAACGCGGCGACCGAGACGGCGCGTGCGAACACGTGGGCCATCGGCAGGAACATCAGCGTGCGGTTGCCCTCGTTCATCGAGTCGTGCAGAGCCATCGAAGTGGCCTGGATCTCGGCGTAGAAGTTGCCGTGGGTGAGCTGAACGCCCTTGGGGCGCCCGGTCGTGCCCGAGGTGTAGATGAGCGTCGCGGGACTGGACGCGTTCACCTGCTTGCGACGGGCATGCAGGTCCTCGTCGCTGACGCCGGCGCCGCGGGTGCTGAGTTCTTCGATGGCGCCCGCGTCGATCTGCAGAACCTCACGCAGATCCGCCGCGCCCTCGGTGACCGCTTTCAAGGCTTCGGCGTGCTCGGGGGTTTCGAGGACGAGCATCGTGGTGGCCGAGTCTTCGAGGATCCACTGCGCCTGGTCGGCTGCGGAGGTCTCGTAGATTGCGACGGTGCAGCCGCCCGCGGTCCAGATGGCGTAGTCGAGTACGACCCACTCGTAGCGGGTGGAGGACAGGATGGCGACGCGGTCGCCGACCTCGACGCCGGAGGCGATGAAGCCCTTGGCTACGGCGGCTACCTCTTTGGCGAACTGACCTGCGGTGACGTCGGTCCACGTCCCGCCGGCCTGGCGCTGGAAGGGAACGAGGTTCGGGCACTCCTTCTCGTATCGGTAAACCGTGTCGGCCATCGATGCATCTTCGGGAATGGTGAATGATGCTGGCACAGAATATTCGCGCACTGTAGGACCCCTCCGGGTAAATGACGTAACAGGTGTGCATTTCATCACATTCCGTGTCGTTCTGCATTACCGGGGTGTCCGGTTTGCGACGTTTCTACACGTTCAGTGGAGCTTGGTATGACTCGCAGAGCACCATAACTGGTGGCGATGCCGATTTCGACCGCGACGAAATGCCCGATTTCGCCGGCAGTTGGACCCTCGAGCGGGTGCGGAGTCGCCGCTCATCCCCGTTCGTTGCGCCCAATTCTCGGCACTCGGTCCGTCGGAGGCCGTGACAGGGATTAAACTCCCAGGTATATGAGCACAACAGAGCCGAATCAGGATGCCGCTGTGACCGATGCCGCTGGGACCACGGACGAGTCCACATCGAACGGGCCGGCGTCGGCGGCCACCGACCCGCCGCTGACCTTCGCCGATCTCGGCATCGACGAACGCGTCCTCAAGGCGCTGCACGACGTCGGCTACGAAAGTCCTTCGCCCATCCAGGCCGCCACCATTCCGCCGCTGATGAGCGGCAATGATGTGGTCGGTTTGGCGCAGACGGGCACGGGCAAGACCGCTGCATTCGCGGTACCGATCCTGTCCAGGCTCGACGTCTCACGCCGGGTGCCTCAGGCACTCGTGCTGGCTCCGACGCGCGAACTCGCGCTCCAGGTGGCCGAGGCGTTCGGTAAGTACGCCACCAACATCCCCGGCCTGCATATTCTCCCGATCTACGGTGGTCAGGCTTACGGCATTCAGCTTTCCGGGCTGCGCAAGGGTGCGCAGATCATCGTCGGAACGCCAGGTCGTGTCATCGACCACCTCGAAAAGGGCACACTCGACTTGTCTCAGCTCGAGTACCTGGTGCTCGACGAGGCCGACGAGATGCTCAAGATGGGCTTCCAGGAAGACGTCGAGCGCATCCTGGCGGACACCCCTGAGTACAAGCAGGTCGCGCTGTTCTCGGCCACGATGCCGCCCGCGATCCGAAAGATCTCCAAGCAGTACCTGCACGACCCGGTCGAGATCACCGTCAAGACCAAGACCTCGACTGCACCCAACATCACCCAGCGCTACGTACAGGTGGCACACCAGCGCAAGCTGGAAGCGCTGACCCGGATCTTCGAGGTCGAAGAGTTCGAGGCGATGATCATGTTCGTCCGGACGAAGCAGGCTACGGAGGAACTCGCCGAGAAGCTGCGGGCGCGGGGATTCTCTGCCGCCGCGATCAACGGCGATATCGTCCAGGCTCAGCGCGAACGGACCATCGGTCAGCTCAAGAGCGGCGCCATCGACGTACTGGTGGCCACCGACGTCGCTGCCCGCGGCCTCGACGTGGACCGGATCTCGCACGTCATCAACTACGACATTCCGCACGACACCGAGTCCTATGTGCACCGCATCGGACGCACCGGCCGGGCCGGTCGAGCCGGTGAGGCTCTGCTCTTCGTCGCACCGCGCGAGCGTCACCTGCTCAAGGCGATCGAACGCGCGACGCGCCAGCCCATCACCGAGATGCAGCTCCCCAGCGTCGACGACGTCAACGCGCAGCGCGTCACCAAGTTCGGCGACTCCATCACCGAGAGCCTGAGCTCGACGAACCTGGGACTGTTCCGCAAGCTGATCGAGGATTACGAACGCGAGCACGACGTCCCGCTCGCCGACATCGCTGCGGCGCTCGCCGTGCAGTCCCGCGACGGTGAAGAGTTCTTGCTCAAGCCCGAGCCGCCCGCCCCGCCGCGCGCGGCACGCGAACCGCGCGAGCGGGTGCCGCGCAAGTTCGACGAGGATGCCGCCAACTCGCATCACCGCAAGACCGGTCAGGACATGGCGACCTACCGCATCGCCGTGGGTAAGCGCCATCACGTCGCCCCCGGTGCGATCGTCGGAGCCATCGCGAACGAGGGCGGACTTCGTCGCAGCGATTTCGGGCACATCAGCATCCGTCCGGACCACTCGCTCGTCGAACTTCCAGCCGATCTCGCCGACGAGACCGTCGAGGCGCTGCGTCGCACCCGCATCAGTGGGGTGCTGATTCAGTTGCAGCCCGATTTCGGCCCTCCCGGGGGCCGTGGCGGTCCGCGCGGTGGCGGAAAATTCAGCGGACCCAAGGGCAAGGACAAGCGTCCGAGAAGCTGATTGAGAGCCGCTGATTGAGAGCCGCTGGGGTTCCTAGCCGTCTATCTCGATTTCTGCCGATACGACCACAGCGTTGTTCATCGGCAGTGCTGCCACTCCGATCGCACTGCGTGCGTGCGCGCCGACCTCCGGGCCGAAGATCTGCAGAACGAGATCGGAGAAGCCGTTGATGACGGTCGTCGTCTGGGTGAACCCGTGGTCGGCGTTGACCATTCCGGAAACCGTGAGCCAGGCGCTGATTCGGTCGAGGTCACCGATCGCTCGACGCACGCTGCCCAGGACGGCCAGCGCGGTGTCGCGGGCAGCGTCCGTCGCAGCATCGAGGGAGATCTCCGACGGCACGGCCCCGAACGGGCCGGCGAGGGAGCCGTCGGCGAGCTGGGGTGAGTGACCGGAGACGTGGACGCGGTTGCCGCGCACGCGTACCCAGTCGAAGGAGAACGTGAACCCGGGCGGGGCCCCAGCCTCCTCGGGCAGGACGAAACCCAATTCCTCGATATGCCGTTCTGTGCGCATGTCACCGAGTCCTTTGTGCGGGGACGCCATTGATTGTCTCGACAGTCCAATTCTTCCCGTTCTGCCGAACCAGTGTCGATACTCCTGCATTGAGGATGCGCGGCGACGGAATTCCGCGGAGGGCGCCCACAATCGCGCGGATGACACCGCCGTGGGCGACGGCTATGACCGACGAATCGGGGTGCATATCCGCTATCTCGTCGATCGCGCGCAGGCCTCGAACGATCAGATTCTCGCGCGACTCGAGGCCCGGATAGTGCCCGTGCGGCCAGCGTGACCAAGCGTCGTAATCGGTGAAGCCCTCGGCAGCGCCGAAGTGCCGTTCGGCCAGGTCAGCATAGGTTCCAGTGCGTTCGATTCCCAGGTGGGCGCCGATGATGTCGGCAGTTTCGGCAGCCCTCGAAAGTGGCGAACTGACCAGTAAGTCCCAGCGTCGTCCTTCGAGTTCGTAGACGGCTTCGCTCGCCTGAGCTCGGCCGGTCGAGTTGAGCGGAATGTCCGAGCTGCCCTGGAGTCGGCCGTGCAGATTCCAATCGGTTTCGCCGTGCCGAACCAGTGCCAGAAAAGTCATAGTCAGCGAACATTATCGCAGTTGCCGCAGAGTACGGTCGAGGATGACCCAGTGGAAAGATAGCGGAGGGATCTCATGAATCTTGCCCTGACAGAAGAGGAAGCCGCATTTCGTGACGAGATGCGTACTTTCTTCACCACCGAGATTCCCGCGGAGATACGCGAGAAGAACCGCGTCGGCGCCGAGCTGAGCCGTGAAGATCTGGTGACCACGATGCGGATTCTCAATGCGAACGGACTCGCTGTTCCGCATTGGCCGAAGGAGTTCGGCGGCCGGGACTGGACCCCGGTGCAGCGCCACATCTGGCTCGACGAGATGCAGCTGGCCTCGGTGCCCGAGCCGCTGGCTTTCAACGCGTCCATGGTCGGACCGGTCATCGCGACGTTCGGCTCGCAGGAGCTGAAGGAGAAGTTCCTCCCCAAGACGGCAAATGTGGACATCTGGTGGTGCCAGGGATTCTCCGAGCCGGAAGCTGGATCGGACCTGGCCTCGCTCCGCACGACAGCGCTGCGCGACGGCGAGGACTACATCGTCAACGGCCAGAAGACATGGACGACGCTCGGGCAGTACGCCGATTGGATCTTCGCCCTCGTTCGGACCGATCCGACTGCGCCGAAGAAGCAGGCAGGCATCTCGTTCCTGCTGATCGACCTGAACACTCCGGGTATCACGATGCGCCCGATCAAACTGATCGACGGCAGCGTCGAGGTCAACGAAGTGTTCTTCGAGAACGTGCGTGTCCCTGCGGAAAACCTTGTCGGAGAAGAAAATCAAGGCTGGAGCTACGCCAAGTTCCTGCTCGGCAACGAGCGCACCGGAGTCGCCCGCGTCGGACACACCAAGGTACGGCTCGAAGAGGCCAAGAAGCATGCCGCGGCGACCAAGGTCGGCACGGGCACGCTGGCCGAGGATCCGCTGTTTGCGGCGCGGTTCGCCGAGCTCGAAAACGAGGTTCTCGCACTGGAATTGACGCAGCTTCGGATGGTGTCGGGTTCGGAGGACGGCAAGCCCAATCCAGCCTCGTCGATTCTCAAGCTGCGGGGGTCCGAACTGCAGCAGTCCGCCACCGAGATGTTGATGGACATCGCAGGCCCGGACTCGCTGCCCTATGAGGCGGGCGAGGACATCGGGAGTGCGGAATGGGCGCAGCGGTCGGTGCCGACCTACCTCAACTACCGCAAGGTGTCGATCTACGGCGGCTCCAACGAAGTGCAACGTCAGATCATCGCGTCGACGATTCTCGGATTGTGAGGTTCACATTATGGATTTCGAATTGAACGAAGAACAGAAGCTCCTCCGAGACACAGCCCGTGAGATGCTCTCGCGAGCGTACGACACTGAGAAGCGAAATCGAATCGTCGCGGCCGAGCCGGGCTGGTCCGCGGACGTGTGGAAGCAACTCGCCGAGGTCGGGCTGCTCGGGCTCAGTTTCGCCGAGGACGACGGCGGCATGGACGCCGGGCCGGTGGAGATCATGGCAGTGATGACCGAGATGGGTCGACGGCTTGCGCCGGAGCCGATTCTCGACGCCGTGCTCGTCCCAGGAGGATTGATTTCCGACGTCGGTTCGGTGGATCAGCGTCGACGCGTGCTGCCCGGTGTGGCCGAGGGCAGCACGTTGCTTGCGTTCGCGCACAACGAGACCGGCAGTAGGTGGCCGAACGTCGCGGTCGGGGTATCGGCAACCGAGGATGGCGGCTCGTTCTCGCTCGACGGCACCAAGAATCCGGTCCCACACGGCGGCAGTGCCGACATCCTCGTGGTCAGCGCGGCGCTGCCCGGCGGAGGTGTCGGGCTCTTCCTCGTCGACGGCGACGCGACCGGCGTGACGCGCAAGTCCTATCGCACGCACGACGGTCAGCGGGCGGCGCAGATCTCGTTCTCCGATGTCGCTGCCGAGCCCCTCGGTGACGGATCGGACGCCACCGCCGCGATCGTCGCGTCCGAGGTGAAGGCGCAGGCCGCTCTGTGCGCCGAGGCAGTGGGCGCAATGGAGGAGGCGCTTCGGTTGACCACCGACTACCTCAAGCAGCGCAAGCAGTTCGGTGTTCCGCTGGCCAAGTTCCAGGCGCTGACATTCCGGGCAGCCGACATGTACGTGCTGCTGGAGCTGGCGCGGAGCATGGCCCTGTACGCGACGATGAACCTAGCCGACGACGTCGTCGATCCCATGGTCGCGTCTCGGGCGAAGCTGCAGATCTCCAGGTCCTCGCGCAAGCTCGGGCAGGAAGCGATTCAGCTGCACGGCGGCATCGGTGTCACCGCGGAGTATCCCGTCGGGCACTACGTGAGCAGGCTCGTGGCCATCGAGCACACGCTCGGCGGCGTCGACGAGCACCTGCGGGTGCTGATAGGCGGCTGACGCCGCATGTGAGTGGAAGTACATAGCCCGCTATGTACTTCCACTCACCTACGCCGAGCGCCTGTTAGCCACATGTTGGCCCGGCGTATCTGAAACTCTCAGGGTGGGTGGTTAGGCTGGAGGCGAAGGCGCGCGCACAGCGTGCCCATGCCAAGTCCGATCGGAAGCGAGACACCGATGAAGGCTCGGACGGCGGAGTATCCACGCCCGAATCATTGCCTCCTGCACCTCAGCGATACTCATCTCGTCGAGGGCGGGAATCTGTACGGCGGTGTCGACAGCACAGCGAGTTTGCAGCGGCTCCTCGGCGATGTCGAAGCGTCCGGCGTCCAACCCGACGCGTTGGTGTTCACGGGCGACTTGACCGACCGCGGTGAGGCCGGGGCCTACGACAGGCTTCGCGGCCTCGTCGAGCCGCTGGCGGAGGCGCTCGACGCGCAGATCATCTGGGCCATGGGCAACCACGACGACCGCGCCACATTCCGCGCGCGATTGCTCGATCAGGAGCCGAGCACCGGCACGGTGGACCGTGTGCACGAGGTCGACGGGCTCCGCATCATCACGCTCGATTCGACGGTGCCGGGCGAGCATCACGGCGAAGTGACCTCGGAGCAGTTGCGTTGGCTGGCCGACGAGTTGTCCACGCCCACGGAGTTCGGCACGATCCTCGCGATGCACCACCCGCCGGTGCCGACGGTTCTGGACCTCGCCGTGCTCGTCGAGCTACTCGACCAGAGCGCGTTGGCGGAGGTGCTGCGCGGCACGGATGTTCGTTCCATTCTGGCGGGCCACCTACATTATTCGACCTCGGCGACGTTCGCGGGGATTCCTGTGTCGGTGGCGTCCGCGACCTGCTACACGCAGGATTTGAACGTCGCGCACGGCGCACTCCGAGGCCGCGACGGTGCGCAAGCGTTCAACCTCGTCAATGTCTACGACGACACGGTCGTGCATTCGGTGGTGCCCATCGGTTCCTACGACACCGTCGGCGAGTACGTGCCCGCCGACGAAGTCGCGCGTCGCCTGGAACGCGAAGGCGTGCGTATCGCCGAGAGCACTCGGAGCTCGCGCGTCAGCTTCTAGTTCCTGCGAGCTTCGGTTTCCCAGGGCGCCACGATCGGGAAGTAGCGCTCCAGGAATGCGGTCACTCGCCGTGTTCGGACGTCGAGATCGACCTCGGGGAAGCTGCCGTCGTTGAGGCAGAAGAAGTCGACGGCTCGCTTGGGAAGCAGATTTTCCATCGAGTGCAGACCCGTGTGCGCCGTGGTGTCGATGTACGTCACCTTGGCATCTTTCTGTACGACGGCGCGGCCACTCATCAGCGCGTAGTAGTGATACAGCGAATTGGTCACCGAGATATTCGTACTGGCGCGAAATGCGCTCGCTGCGGTGGCAGCGAACTCGTCGGCGAACTCGTTTTCCATCTCCTGCATCACGCTCTTGCGCAGTGGTGTAGCTGCATGCTCGAGGTGCCGGGTGGTCATGAGACCGAAACGCTTCTGCAGCAGGCGACGGTTGACCCGGGCCGCGTTTTCGAAACCGCTGCGGTCCTCGTCGTTGTAGCCCAACCCTATTCGGGTCGGCGCCTCGATGAACATACTGATGCCACCGGGGGAGAAGAACATCTGGGGCCCCACCGGACGGCCGAAGAACATGTCGTCGTTGGAGTACAGGAAGTGCTCGGACAGGCCAGGGATGTGGTGCAGCTGGCTTTCCACTGCCTGCGAGTTGTGTGTCGGCAGATTCGATGCGTCTACGAAGAATTGGTCGCTGGGGACGAAGGTCACCCGGGAATCGTCGGCGAGCCACGCCGGACGTGGGGAATCGGTGGCGACGAAGATGCGACGGATCCACGGTGCGTACATGTGAACCGAGCGGAGTGCGTACTTCAGTTCGTCGATCTGCCGGAATCGAGCGGCCGAGGAATCACCTTCACCGACAATGTAGTTCTGCATGCGGCGGGCCCGTTGGGCCTGGAACTCGGCCGACGAACCGTCGACCCAGGAGAAGACGATGTCGATGTCGAAATTGATGTCCGACGCGTGGTCGGCGAACATGTTCTCGATGGTCGGCCAGGTCATGCCGAATCGTTCGACTGTGCCGCGGACCGCCTCGCTCGGGGCGATGCTGCGCCGGGTCAGAGAATTCTCCACCGGCAACTGAACCTCGGTGGGCGAGAACGCCCACAGTTCGATCTGAACGGCCGTCGATGCCCCGTAGTGCAGTGCGCTGACGGGTTCGACGCGGGGGCGGAAGAGCCGGAAGATGCGAGCGTCACTGGCCTCGGAGAGCGATCCGTCGGCGACGAGAACTGTCTTGGCGCGCTTGACGTCCACGGTCTTGGCGTAGAACGGCTCCCGCAAGCAGGCCTCGACCAACGCGGTTTCGAGCTTGCGGCGGGCGGCGACGTCGATAGCGACGACCGGCCGCTCGTCGTTGCCCCGGACCAGGAGGTACTTGATGTTGGCGGCATCGAGCGCCTCGCGGACGAACAGCAGATCCTCGACCATGGCCTCGTGGGGCGTGGTCGAGGTCATCTTCAGGGCGAAGCGTCCGGCATGTGGAACGACATCGGAGCGGTCCGTCAGGCGCGCTGCGGATTCCGGTGACGCACCGGTCACCGGGTCGGCCGTGTCCTGCTCGGGCGGAACCAGGTAGATGTCGTGGGGTGCGGACGTCGTGGTGATGGTGACCCTTCCGGTTCAGGCGTGCGAGCCGAGGACCCCCGGAGCGTCCTCTCAGTGTATAGCCGAACGAGAGGGCGCCACGAGCGCCGCGATCAGCAGACCGGCGGTGACACCGAACACGTCGAACAGTGCGTCGTCCAGCGAACCGCTCCGACCGAGCGGGAGGACCGCCTGCAGCGCCTCGGATAGCCCCGCGAAGGTGACGGTCCACACAGCGGTCCACCTCGCGGATATCGCTGCCACTCGAGACGAGTACGCCAGCGCCGCGAACAGGCAGAAATGGACGATCTTGTCGCTGTGCTCGAACCCACTCGGAACCCCCGACGCCGGAGTGAACAGAATGATCAGCGCGGCGACCACCGAGATGGCGAGTGGGAGGTAGTACTTCAGCGGTAGCTCGAGTGGTGGGGGCGGGGGCACCGCTCCCAGCCTAGGAGTCTCGGTCCAGCCCAGGAGTTGCGGCCCGGCTCAGGTGTTGCGGCGCAGCAGGACGACGGTGTCCTTCCGCTCGGCAGGGGTGCCGTCGGGTCCGGCACCGGCCCGGGCGCGTGTCTCGGCGAGGACGGTCGTCCAGTTCTCGTCGTCGAACAGCGCTGTGATGGGATCGACATCGAACAGTATGTCTGCGCGCGGGTGGTGCTTGGCATGGTCGTCCGAGGGGCTGTGTCCGACGATCAGCAGGTGCCCGCCTGGGTTGACTGCGTGGCCGAATCTGAGAAACGCAGGACCGACCTGCTGCATGGGCAGCTGAAAGAAATGCGCGGTGACCAGGTCGTACTGCGTCTCCGGCGCCCAGGTGAGCAGGTCGCGGTGCAGCCATTCGATGTCACGGTCGCCTTGGTTGGCTCGTGCACGCTCGAGTGCTACTTCGGAGATGTCGACGCCGGTGGTCTTCCATCCGTTGTCGGCGAGCCAGAAGGCGTCGCCCCCTTCGCCGCTGCCGATGTCGAGTGCCGTGCCGGGCGTCAGCTTCGAGGCTTCGGTGGCGAGGACCGGGTTGGCCTTGCCGCTCCAACGCTGTGGCATTTCGGTGTACAGGTTGTCCCAGAACGGTTGATCGAACTCGGTGGGAGTTTCGTCGTGTGTGTGCATGATTTCCACTGTGCCCACCTCCGCCCGCGGGCGCAACAGGGTTTGCCGAAACAGCAAAGAAGGCGCTTCGCGCATGTGCGCGGAAATACGGGCAAGACTATGTATTTCCACGCACATGCGCCGAAGGCGCACGACGAAAGGACCACCTCGTGAATCACGCCGCAGTGCTGGCCGATGCTTTCGGGAGGATTCGGGAACTCGTTCACGAAATCCTCGACGATATCGCTCCGCACGCACTCACCTTCCGGCCGGACTCCGAAGCGAACACTGTCGCCTGGTTGATCTGGCACCTCACGCGTGTTCAGGACGATCATGTTTCCGGCGTTGCAGGAAGCGACCAGGTGTGGACCGCTGACGGCTGGGAAGCCCGCTTCGGACTGCCGTTCGAGAGCAGCGCTATCGGCTACGGCCAGAATGCCGAGGAGGTCGCCGAGGTCACCGCTTCCGCCGAGCTGCTCCGGGACTATCACGATGCCGTGCACGCCAGGACGGTCGCGTATGTCGAGTCGCTATCAGCGGCTGACCTGGATCGTGTTGTCGACGACCATTGGGATCCCCCGGTGACATTGGGTGTGCGGCTGGTGTCCGTGGTCTCCGACGATCTTCAGCACGCGGGCCAGGCTGCCTATGTCCGGGGAATGTTCCAACGGCACGGTTGATGGTGACGTGCATGCTCAGGCGAATCGCCTCTGGAGGTTGCCGAGTGTCCTCCTGATGTTCCGACGCTGGAACTCGGGGAAGGTACTACCGCCGGTGACGATCTTGTCGAACACGAAAGCCAGTGCATCGGGCCAGTTTCGGCGATCGTCGGTCCATGTTTCGGTGACTTTGGTTCCACCCGAAACGTGCTCGAACTCGTAGCGCCACGTCGCGATGGCGCGTTTCAATCGGGGAGACGTGACGCCGATCGCGTGCACGCGAAACTCGAACGCCTTGGCCGGCTCGGCAACGGTCACCGTGCAGCGAGTGACCCAGCGTGCTCTGCCTCGCTTGTTTCGGCCGTCGAACACCATCCCGACGTAGGCGCCGTCCCGCGGTTCGGCAACCACTGCACCGCGATTCTCGGGACTCCAGTTGCCCATCTGCACCGGGTCGCTGATCGCGTCGTACAGGATGTTGGCATCGGCCGCGACCACCACACTGTCGGCGACGGTGAAATCGCGCGTCACTTGCGGAGCCCGGGATGGATGCGAGCGAGCATCGGCACCAGCAGGGTGCGTGGTGTCACCGCAGCGAACACGGAGGTGATGCGGTTGGCCATGCCCGGTATCGCAACCATGCTGCCCTTGGCCAGCCCGTTCACCGCGGTCTTGGCCACCTCCTGCGGGGAGACCCACATGATCGATGGCAGCGCAGCCTCGGCGTCGTCGACCGAGAAACCCGCGGCCTCGGCGAAGCCGGTGTCGACCGGCCCGGGGCACAGCGCTGTCGCGCTCACTCCGGTTCCGCGAAGCTCGCCGACGAGGCTCTGGGTGTACGAGAGCACGAAGGCTTTGCCTGCGCCGTAGCCCGCCTGGCCCGGGAGCGGCTGGAAGGCGGCAGTGGACGCGACGTTGAGAATCGCGCCGCGCCGGCGGGCGGTCATTCCTGGAAGGAACCTGCTGCACAGGTCGGCAACCGCGACGACGTCGACCTCGATCATGTTCATTTCGGCTTCCGGGTCCGAGGATGCGACCGGGCCGACGGTTGATAGCCCGGCGTTGTTGACGAGCACGTCGGGGACGAGTCCGAGCGCTTCGATGCGGCCCAGTAGTTCGGCGCGATCCGACCGCTCGGAGAGATCTGCGGGGAGCACCTCGGCGCGCACCCCGCGTGCGCTCAACTCCTCGGCGAGCGCGGTCAGTTTCTCCGCTCGGCGGGCCACGAGTGTCACTCCGTGTCCGCGTGCGGCGAGCTCGCGGGCGATTTCTGCGCCGATACCGGAGGATGCCCCGGTCACGACGGCGGTGCGATCAGGGGCGGGGCGAGGAAGGCTCATGCATTCCACCGTAGCTCCCTCGAGCTTTCACGAGAGTTGAAATTCCAACAAAGGTAAGCCTAGGCTTCATTGTCGAACCCGATCTCGAGAAAAGGCCTCTTATGCGACACGCTGGCTCCCTGCGCACTGTGGTGCTGTCCGGTCTTCTGGCCACAACTGTGATTCTCGGGGGATGCAGTTCGGCCGGCGAAGACGCCGAAACCACATCGACCGGTGACTTCGAAACCGTCACCATCGACTCCGCCCTCGGCCGAGCCGTGATCACCGACAAGCCCGAACGCATCGTCACCCTCGGCATGGGATCCGCCGAAACAGCGATCGCGCTCGGAACCGTACCGGTGGGCGTGGAGGAATACCCCTGGGGATCCGACGAATCCGGATACCTGCCGTGGATGTACGACGCAATCACAGAATCGGGCGAGGCACTCCCCGAACAGTTCACTGGCGGCACCGAACTGAACATCGAAGCCATCCTCGCGCTGGAACCAGACCTGATACTCGCACCGTGGTCCGGCATCACTCAGCAGCAGTTCGATTCGCTCAACGGATTTGCCCCCGTGGTGGCCTACGAGGAGCAGCCGTGGACCATCACCTGGGAAGAGCAGATCTCCGTCATCGGCAAGGCCATGGGCGAGGAAGGTAAGGCAGCCCAAGAGATCGCCGAGATCAACAGCCGCTTCGCCGACGCCGCCGCGGCCCACCCCGAGTACCGGGACGTCACCTTCTCCTACATCTACAACACCGGCCCCGGCACGCTCGGTGTGTTCCTTGCCGAGGAGCAGCGCGTGGCGATGGTCCGCGCACTCGGCCTCGAAATAGATCCGGTCGTGTACACCCTCGACGAAACCGGAGGAACCGACTCCGCAGTCATCGGCCTGGAGAACGCCAACCTGCTCGACGAGTCGGATCTGATCTTCACCTTCTACTCCGACCCGCAGAACCGCAGCGACACCGAGACCCAACCCGCCTACAACCAGATCCCAGCCATCGAACGCGGGTCCGTGGTGGCGCCGACGGACCAACCCTTCGTCACCGGCTCGTCGATCATCAACCCCCTCACCGTCCCGTGGGCACTCGAACGCTACGTCCCGATGATCGACGACGCAGTGGCCGAACTGCCGAACTAGCGGGCGCTCGGGCTGCTCAGAACACCTCGCGCTGTGACTCCTGTTCGAGCACTTCCTCGAGATCGGAAAGCCTGTTCATCGACGACACCTGACGCGCAGTCCGATGGTTCTGCGCCAACCGATCTCGGTGCCGATGCACAAATGCCCAGTAGCCCGCCGTGAACGGGCAGGCGTCGGGTCCCAGTCGTTTCTTCGGGTTGAATTCGCAGCCGCCACAGTGGTCTGTCATTCGGTTCAGGTATGCCCCGCCCGAGGCATACGGCTTGGTCGCGATCAAGCCACCGTCGGCGTGCTGGCTCATCCCGATGACATTGACGGGCATCACCCAAGCGAACCCGTCGACGAAGGCGGTGGCGAACCATTCCATCAGGGCTTTCGGGTCGTAGCCGCGCTGCAACGCGAAGTTGCCCAGGATCATCAGCCGCGGGATGTGGTGCACCCACCCGCGATCACGCAGCTCGGACAGGGTGTGCGACATGCAGGCGGCGATCGGTTTTTCGCCATCGAGATCGGTGAACCACGAGGGGAGCGGAACGTGCGCGCCCAGCTCGTTGCGATCTGCGTATTCGGGTCCGAAGTGCCAGTACAGATGCCAGACGTACTCGCGCCAACCGAGCACCTGTCGCACGAATCCCTCCACCGACGCCAGCGAGGCGTCCCCGTCACGCCACACCTTCTCCGCCGCCTCGACCACATCGAGAGGCGCAAGCAATCCCAGGTTCAGCGGGACCGACAGTAGCGAGTGCGACATCGTCCAATCCTCGGTCATGACGGCGTCCTCGTACTTGCCGAAATCCTGCAGCCGATAGGACACGAAGTGCTGCAACGCCTTCTGTGCTTCGTCGGCCGTGACGGCGAACAGTCGCCGGCCGTCCTTTCCGACGGTATCGAGATCGAGCTCGTCGAGATCGGTTCTCACCTCCTCGTCGATTGCGTCCTCGGTGGGCCACCACGGTGGATCGACGCCCAGCCTCGCCTGCTTCTTCGGCGGCGGCTCCCGGTTCTCCTCGTCGAGGTTCCATCGCCCGTCCACGGGCTCGTCCCCGTTCATCAGGATCTCGAAGCGTCGCCGCTGATCGCGGTAGAACGTCTCCATCCTGAACTGGTGCCGGTTGCCGGCCCACTCGGCGAAATCCGCTCGGCCGAGCGCGAACATCGGCGTCGGCAGGACATCCTCGACGACGCCTTCCTCGGCGAGACGCTGCACGAATCTCTCGGCGGCATGGGAGGTCGGCTCGAACACGAGTACCGGTCTGCCGAACTCCTCGAGCGCGTCCCGGTAGGACTCGGCGCGCAGGTAGGTGGCGCGTTCGCCCAGCTCCTCGGCGAGATGCCGCATTCCCGAAAGCACCAAGTGCAGTTTCTGACGGTGGAATCTCCGGCGCTGCGCGGCGCGGGTGCTCTCGATCAGCAACACTTCACGGTGCCCGTGATCGGGTGTGGAGTGGAAGTGCGGACCGAGTTGGTCGCCGAACAACCAGAGCGGGGCCGAGGAGGTCATGCACCCCAGGATGCACGGATCTATACATCAGCAAACCCACGCGCTCTGTGCTGAACTTGGCCCGGTACTCGTGTCCAGGGGGAGGGAGGGGGTTCGCCATGGCGACTGTCATCGCCACGATCAATCTCAAGGGCGGGGTCGGGAAAACCACGACCACTGCAGCGCTCGCCGAGTTCATGTCGGCCGAGTTCGGGTACAAGGTTCTGCTCGTCGACCTCGACCCGCAGACCAATCTGACCACGATGATGATCGGTGAGCAGCGGTGGCAGGAGGTCAACGACCGGAAACAGACCGTCGACGCCTTGTTCGCCAGTGCCCTGGACGCGGATCTACCGGAGTTCGACGTCGACCGGTCCCTGGTGCGGGGAGTATCGCCACTGGAGTCGGTCCGCGGCATCGACCTGCTTGCGTCCTCGCTCGATCTGATGGAGACGCAGGAGGAGATGAACGCCTGGCAGTACGAGGTGCCGGGCTCGCTCGAGCCGCTGCTGGTGCTGCGGGCCGCGCTGGCGAACGTGCGATCGAACTACGATTTCATCCTTCTCGACTGCGCCCCCAACCTGGGTATCGTCACCGCGAACGGTCTCATGATGGCCGACGCCTACGTTGTCCCTGCCATCCCCGACGTGCTGTCGACGTACGGCATACCGCAGCTACAGAGACGGGTGCAGCGGTTCACCGATCGCACCGGTCACACGCTCACGCCACTGGGCCTGATCATCACGAAGTACCGCGGAAGTTCGTCTCTGCATCGAACGACGATCGAGCGCCTACAGCGGGCGGTGTTCGAATACGACGCGCTTCCCGCACACGAACGCGCTTCCCGTCCTCGACCTCCGACGGTGATACCGCATTGGATTCCGGAATCCAATCAGATCGCGCAGTCCGCGGATTTCGTGGACTTCGGCACGCTTCGGCAGAAGTACGGCACCCACGGGCAGTTCGAGACGCTGCGCAATGTGACCGATCATCTCGTGCAGAATGTCGGTGTCTATCTGTGATCGAGTGATACACCAACTGTCGGTGACGTGAACATTCACCCCCGGTGGCCAGCCCGACTTGACCTGCGCCTCGAGTTCGCATGGACTGGTCGGGTGGTTTCACGAGAAGGTGTGTCCAGGCGCGGGTTTCTGAAGTCCTCGTCGATTGCTGTCGCGGCGGTCGGCGCGGCTACCGGTGTGGCAGGAGCGCTGCCCAGGGTTGCTCGTGCGCAAGGTGCGGAATTCGTGCCGTTCGCGCACGGTGTCGCCTCGGGTGATCCGACGCCGGATGCGGTGATCGTCTGGACCCGTGTGACTCCGACTCCCGACGCGAGGCCGGGGTCCGGTGTGGGCCCGGTGACGTCGGTCCGGTGGCGTGTCGCCACCGACCCGGAACTGACCAATCTCGTACGCAGTGGCACGGTGTCCACCTCCGCGGACGTCGACCACACCGTGAAGGTCGATGTCGACGGGCTTTCCGCGGCGACCACGTACCACTACTGCTTCGAGGTACTCGACGGCCCGGCTGCGGGAACGCAGTCGACCATCGGCACCACCCGGACGGCGCCGACGAACGATGCAGACGTCGATCGAATCCGGTTCGGTGTCGTCTCCTGTTCCAACTGGGAGTCCGGATACTTCGGCGCCTACCGCCACCTGGCGTCCCGCACCGATCTCGATGCGATCATTCATTTGGGCGACTACCTCTACGAGTACCGGACCGGTGCGTTCGCCGGGAAGTACGGTGTGGTTCGCCAGCATGACCCGGTGCACGAGATCGTCAGTCTCTCCGATTATCGAATCCGCCACGGTCAGTACAAGAGCGACCCGGATCTGCAGGCGGCGCATCTCGGTGTCCCGTGGATCTGCACGTGGGACGACCACGAGAGCGCCAACGACGCCTACGACGGCGGCGCGGAGAATCATCAGCCAGAGACCGAGGGGCCATGGAACGTTCGCAAGGCCAATTCGGTGCAGGCCTACTACGAGTGGATGCCGGTTCGAGTAGCCGGTACGCCGCAGAACAGGCACCTGTACCGGCGCCTGCGCTTCGGTAGCCTGCTCGAGCTTTCCATGCTGGACCTGCGCACGTATCGCTCGAAGCAGGTCGCGCCCACAGCAGGCGCCGAAGTCGATTCACCCGATCGCACCATCACCGGCCGAGATCAGATGAACTGGCTGACCGATGGGATCGTCAGCTCGCCTACGACGTGGAAGATCGTCGGCAATCCCGTGATGATCACCCCGGTGCTGGTTCCGCCGCTCGAGAGCGAAGCTGCCGGCGCTTTGACCGAACTTCTCGGCATTCCCCGGGGTGGGGTGCCCTACATGGCCGACCCGTGGGACGGGTACACCGCCGATCGTGCGCGGCTGCTCGGGGCAATCGCCGACAACGGCGTCAATAACACGGTGTTCATCACCGGCGATATTCACTCGTCGTGGGCCTGCGATATTCCGCAGGACGCTGCGCGTTACTTCGAGACGGGGGCGGTCGCGACCGAACTGGTCGTGACGTCGGTATCGTCCGCCAATGTCGACGACCTCACGCGCACGCCGCCGCACAGTCTCGGCCGTGTCGCGGAGTCTGCCCTGACCACGCTGAACCGGCACATCCGCTATGTCGAACTCGACAGCCACGGCTTCGGGGTGTTCACCGTGACGCCGACGGGTGTGCAGATGGACCACTGGTATCTCGACGCCAAGGAAGACCCGTTGACCGGGGTGTACTGGGGTGCGGGCTTCACCGTGCCCGCCGGTACCGCCCGTGTCGAGCACGCTGCGCTGCCGGTGCGCACGTAAAGACGTACACGCGGCATACTTTGCTGTATGGCAGTACCGAAAATCGTCTTGTTCTACGTGTTCACGCCGTTGCCGGATCCGGAGGCCATCCGGCTCTGGCAACATGCGCTCGCCGACTCGAACAACCTGACCGGACGCATCATCGTCTCCGAACACGGGATCAATGCCACCGTCGGCGGAGAAGTAGCGGATGTGAAGAAGTACGTGCGAGGTACTCGCTCATATGTCCCGTTCGCCGACGCGGACATCAAGTGGTCGGACGGCCTCGGTGACGACTTCCCGAAGCTCAGCGTCAGGGTTCGCCCCGAGATTGTCACATTCGGTGCACTCGAGGAACTGAAGGTCGCCGCCGAGGGCGTGGTCGGCGGGGGAGTGCACCTGAGTCCGCAGCAGGTCCACGAACTGGTGGACGAGCGCGGCGACGAGGTGGTGTTCTTCGACGGCCGCAATGCGTTCGAGGCGCAGATCGGCAAATTCAAGAACGCAGTGGTTCCCGATGTCGAGACCACCCGCGATTTCGTGGCACAGCTCGAGTCCGGGCAGTTCGACCACCTCAAGAAGGCCCCCGTCGTGACGTACTGCACCGGCGGAGTCCGATGCGAGGTGCTGTCCGCCCTGATGCGTTCGCGTGGCTTCGAGGAGGTCTACCAGCTCGACGGCGGCATCGTTCGCTACGGCGAAACATTCGGTGACGATGCGCTGTGGGAGGGTTCGCTCTACGTCTTCGACAAGCGGATGACGGTGGACTTCTCGGATCACACCTCGGTGATCGGCCGGTGCTCCGTGTGCGCCAACCCGACCTCCCGCTACCAGGACTTCGACGGCGACGACGGTCGGGGCCTGCGCCTGGTGTGCGTGGACTGTGCCTGAGCAGGCTCCACTCCTGCCTAACCGGGTCATTCCGCAGGCTCCACTCCTGCCCAATCGGGTCATTCCGCAGGCTCCACTCCTGCCCTTCCGGGACGGCCTTGCGCCCCTTCGTATCCGGCTCCCACACGGCGAGACCGCGGCGACGGTACTCGATTTCCTGGTGCGCGAGTATCCGGACGATCACTGGGCCGAGATGATGGCCGAGGGCGGCGTCGTCGACGAGAAAGCTCGCCGGTGGACCGCGGACAGTCCTTATGCACCAGGACGATTCGTGTACTTCCACCGTACGCCCGCACCCGAGGTGCCCGTCCCGTTCGAGCTCGACATTCTGCACGACGACGACGGCATCGTCGTCGTCGACAAGCCGCATTTTCTTGCGACCATTCCGCGGGGGATGCACGTCACCGAGACAGCGACGGTGCGGTTGCGTCGCCTGCTCGACTGCCCGCACCTCACTCCTGCGCATCGGCTCGACCGTGCGACGGCGGGCGTGCTGATCTTCACGCGGACAGCCGATTTGCGTCGGCCATATCAGGAACTGTTTTCATCCCGGTCGGTCCTCAAGGAGTACGAGGCCGTCGCGGGATGCGACCCCGAACTCGACTTCCCGCGAACTGTGCGTAGTCGAATCGAAAAAGATCACGGCGTGATGGTGGCGCGGGAAGAGCCCGGCGAGCCGAACAGCGAAACGCGAATCGAACTGATCGAAACGATGGGGGAGTGGGCCCGGTACCGGTTGTTCCCGCACACCGGTCGAACGCATCAGCTGCGAATTCATATGTCCTCGTTGGGCATCCCGATCAAGGGCGATCCATACTACCCAGTTTTCACACGCACAGCCGCCGACGATTTCAGCGCCCCGCTGCAACTACTCGCGCGTGCAATCGAATTCGATGATCCGGTCACCGGTGAGCGCCGACGCTTCGAGAGTCAGCGCAACCTCGTCGATCGGTAGCGCCGACACAGGCCCCGACATCACTGCACCCCCGGTCGCTGAGCGGCCGGGGGTGCAGTGGTTGTCGAAATGCTATGCCTGTGTGCGGGTTATGCCGCGTTCGATTGCGGCGATGATTTGTGGTCTGAGTTCGGCGGCGGGGACGATGTGGTGGACGGATCCGACTTGTTGGGCTCGTTGGATGTTGTGGATGGTTTCGAATTCGGATGCGACTTCGCCGAGTTTGGCGTTGCGGACTTCGGTTGTGGTGGTGGCGAGTTCGATGCGTAGGTGTGCGCGGTCGGCGTCGGTGTCGGCGGCGGCGAGTGCGGTTTCGAGGTCCTTGACCTTCGGGTCGGCGGCGGTGCGGGCGTTGACGTCTCTGGTGAAGACGACGGCGGCTGCGGGTGCGCCGCCGAGGACGGATGCGTAGGATCCTTCGACGGCGAGGACTTCCATGTTGTCGTTGAGTGCGCCGGAGAAGACGACGAATGCGCCGCCGTGGTAGCGGGAGACGACGCAGAAGACGATCGGTCCGTCGAAGTTGACGATGGCCCGTCCGATTTCGGCGCCGTATTCGAGTTGCAGGGTGCGTAGTGATTCGGGGGAGCCGTCGAAGCCGGAGAGGTTGGCCAGGACGACGATCGGTCGTGATCCGCTGGCGGCGTTGATGGCGCGGGCGGTTTTCTTGGAGCTGCTGGGGAACAGGGTGCCCGAGGTCCATTGGTCGGGTCCGTCGGCGGGGAACCAGCCTTTGCGGGCGATGGCGCGTGATTCGATGCCGATGACGCTGACGGGGATGCCGGCCAGGTGTGCGTCGATGACGACGGAGGTGTCCGCGTCGGCCATGTCGGCCCATCGTTCGAGGACGGTGTGGTCTTGGTCGACGACGGCGCGCATGACGGTGCGGATGTCGAAGGGTTTCTTGCGGTCCGGGTTGGTGACGGGTGAGAAGATGTCGCCGACGGTGGTGAAATCCGATGCCGGGTGCACGTGTGGGTAGCTGCGGACGTCGCGGTCGGCGGGGTCGGCGGTGATGGCGCGGCGGGGGAAGCGTTCTCCGGGTGCGGTGTAGGCGTGGTCGTAGTGCGCGAAGAGTACTTCGATTGCGGCACGCAGGTTCGGTGCCCAGTATTGGGCTTGTCCGTTGGGGCCCATGACGCGGTCGTAGCCGCCGATACCGAAGTTGTCCTCGGCGGAGACGCCGCCGGAGTAGTCGAGGGACTGTTTTCCGGTCAGGACCATGGCGCTGTCGGGGGTCATGACGAGGATGCCTTTGGTGTGGGCGAGCATTGTTGCTTCGGCGTTCCAGTAGGGCTGGGCGCCGACGTTGATGCCGGCGACGACGATGTTGATCTCCCCGCCGGCTTGGGTGAAGGTGATGATGCGGCGTAGTCCGCGCGAGACCCAGTCCATGTTTTCGGTGCCGGTGGACATGGAGATGGTGGCGCCGGAGGACAGGGCGAACCATTCGACGGGGGCGCCGAGGTGTTCGGCGAGGTCGATCGCGGCGACGATGCGGGAGCATTCGGCTTCGGCGACGGTGCCGAGGGCTTTGGTGGGGTCGCCGAAGAGGGCGACCCGGGTGATGCCTTCGGGGTAGCGCTCGCTGGGTGTGCTGAGCACACCGGTGATGATGCCGGCGGTGTTGTGTCCGTAGGGGCGCTCGACGGGGGCGAGGGTGCCGGCGGAGTCGAAGTCGTATTCGGTGAAGGTGCCACCGGTGCTGGTGAGGAGGGGGATGAGCTCGTAGGGGTAGACGGTGCCGCGGGCTTGGCTGCGTTGGACTTTCTGGGTGTATTCGTCGAGGGGGCGGAGGGGTTCGGTGGGTTTGTCGGTGATCTTGGCGACGACTCCGGCGCCGGATCGGTAGGAGAATCGGATGGCGACTTCGCGGATGGGGTTGTCGCCGTCTTTGAGTCGGGCGATCATGGTGATTTCTTCCAGGCCCGCGCCGATGGTGGAGGGGGCGATGTGTCGGGCGATGGTGGCGAGTCGGTCTGCGGGGACGTCGAGGACGGGCCAGACGTAGAGGGTGACGCGGTTGGAGTCGAGGCGTTTGCGGCCGCGGCCCGCTTGTGCGCGGCGGATGCCGTCGAGGCAGGCTGCGATGGTGCGTTCGATTTCTGGGACTGCGACGACGTCGCCGTTGTCGTCGAGTTGTGTTGTCACGCCTCGGATTTCTGCGAGTGCCATCAAGCGTTCATCGGCCGGGTTGTTCTTGGCGTTGAGCTGGAACAGATACGTTCCCGGTGCCGCGGGGAGCCGCTTACCATCGAAGTTCTTGAGCCGCCACAGATTCAACCGCTGCCCCGTCAACGGATGCATATCGCGGATGACGAGGTCCTCGGCCAGCGGGCCTGTTTCCTCGGTGGCGAGATTGCCCTCGCCGGTGGGTCGGCGGAACGTCATCTTGGACACGACGTCACCGCAGACGGTGACCGTGATTCGGCGCCAGCCGCGGGTGCGCGGGTGTTCGGACAGTACCGCCTGGATGACCGCGGAGATCTCGTCCCCGTCGGACGGGGCGTCGGGCCATGCCAGATACAGGTCCACCGCGAGGTGCTCGGGTGCGGGACCGGCGATGTCGTCGATCGCGTCCAATGTCGCAGACAGGTCCGTGAACGACGTTGCCGTGGAGACGAGTTGTAGTCGTTCGCCGGCGAGGTCGAAGTTGCCGGTGACGAAGTGTTTGTTGTCGCGGTCGAAGGCTTTGACGTCTTCGAGGGTGCGGATTTCGTAGTATTGGCGGGTGATGACTTCCAGGAGTGCGCCGGGGTCGGTGATTCGTGCTGCGAGGAGGTCGATCAGGGGTTCGGGG